>NZ_JBEYXJ010000005.1:0-145811 GCF_040645015.1 Streptomyces sp. NPDC046881
CGAGGTGTAGCCGAGGTCCTTCCAGGCCGCCGCCCAGGCGGCGGCGGTGTCGGTGGGGGCGGCCGGGGCGACCGGGGGGGCCGGGGGGCGGGCGGGGCCGGCGGCGCGGGGGCCGGGGCCGGCCGGCGCCGGCCGTCCGGACGCGGCTGCCCGGCACGGCGGCACGGACGACGAGGACGAACTCATGCCGGACGACGGGCTCGGTGCCCCGGCCGTCGCTGCGGCCAGCGGGCGTGAGGCCCGCACGGCCAACGGACGCGGCACGGACTCCTGGCCGGCCGCCCCGGCGACCGCCGGCGCGGCGTCCGGCACCGGCGCCCCGCTGCTCCCGCACGAGGAGACGGACCGGTGGGAGCGCCGGCTGCGCGAGGTGGCCGTCGGGTTCGTGGACGACCCCAGGGAGGCCGTCGAGGAGGCCGACCGCGCCCTGGAGGAGATCACCAAGCGGTTCACCGAGGCCGTGACGCGCCGCCGCCGCACCCTGCGCATGTCCTGGCAGGGCACCGAGGAGCGCGGCCCCGCCGCGGAGACCGACACCGAGCAACTGCGACTCGCCCTGCGCGACTACCGGGAGCTGGCCGGGCGGCTGCTACACGGCTGAACCGGCCACGCCCCCCTCACCCCTGGCGGCAGCCCTGCGCTGCCGCCGTTCGCGTACGACCTCCTCGACGTCGTACGGCTTCTTCCCCAGCGGCGGACCGGGCGGCGGCTTGAACATCATGTCCCGGATCCGGACGTTGACATCCTCGATGATCTTCCGGGCGATCCGCTCGGAGGGCGCCGCGTACGCCGCCTCCAGCGCGTCCTCCGCCTCCTTGCGCAGCGCGAGCGCGGGCGGCAGCACGGCGAGCCCCTCACGCACCAACTTCCGCTTGACCCACCACAGTTCGTCGTACGTGGAGTCGACCTCCGAGGGCAGCGGCGCGCCCGCGCCCGGCAGCCGGTCGAACTCCCCGCGCCCCTGCGCGTCGCGGATCTGCTTGTCCACCCAGGACTCGAACGGCACACCCGGTGGCTTTCGCTCGGTCATGAACCCATTGTGCCGGACGCGGCCCCGCCGGGCGTTTTATCATTCGGCGGCGGTACGGCACCGTCCGCCGCGAACCAGCACCACACCAGGACGTTTCAGGGGGACCGCTCGTGCTCGAACTCACCATGGCCACCGTCTCCGGGGCCGACACGGGCGCCACCGCCGGCATGACGATGGCCGAGGCCCCCAGTGAGCCCGGCGCCGTCCTGCGGGTCGGCCGCGACGCGGCGCTGTGCCGGCTGGCGACCCCCGAGGACTGGCTGTTCGTCTCCCGCGTCCACCTGGAGTTCCAGTGCGGCCAGGACGGCACCTGGCACCTGACCTGGCTGCGCGGCTCCCAGCCCGACCCGGCGTCCGAGGTCCGGCTGGCCCTCGGAGCGCAGGTGCAGCCCGTCGGCTACGGCGCGACCGTGGCGCTGCCGCACGGCGGGTCCGGCGAGATCGTCATCCAGGACCGCACCGAACCGCGCAGCGTCAACGTCGGCTTCTACCACGACCTGTGAACCGGCCCGCGGTGCGTGCGCGGCCTCAGCCCAGCACGCGGGCCAGCGCGAACCCGTCGTAGCCCTTGCTGCCGACCGTCTGGATCGCCGTACCGGTCAACCGGGGGTGACCGGCGATCAGTTCGATCGCGGCGCGGGTGCCGACGACGTCCGGCTCGGTGTTGCCCGCGTCGGCCACCCGGCCGCCGCGCACCACGTTGTCCAGGATGATCAGGCTGCCCGCCCGGCTGAGCCGGAGCGCCCACTCCACGTAGTGCGGGTTGTTGACCTTGTCCGCGTCGATGAAGACCAGGTCGAAGGGGGCCGGGTTCTCGTCGGCGAGCTTGGGCAGCGACTCCAGGGCCGGCCCCACCCGCACCTCCGCGATCCGGTCCAGGCCCGCGCGGGCGAGGTTGCGCACGGCCACCTCGGCGTGCTTGGCGCTGTACTCCAGCGAGATCAGCCTGCCGTCCTCGGGCAGGGCGCGGGCCAGCCAGATCGTGCTGTACCCGCCGAGCGTGCCGATCTCCAGGATGTTCCGGGCGCCCTGCACCTGGGCGAGCAACTGGAGGAACTTGCCCTGCGCGGCCGTGACGGCGATGGCGGGCAGCCCGGCGGCATCACTGTCGCGCAGGGCCGCGCACAGGGCCTCGTCGTCCGGTGAGAGGTTGCTGATGAAGTAGTCGTCGACGTCGTCCCAGACCTGCGACCCGCTCATAGCGTCTGCTGCCTTTCCCGAGTGTCCTGCTCCGATGATCGCAGCAGAGCGCCGTCTCCGGCAGGACGATCGGCAGGCCGGGGCGGCGCCTCGAAACCGACGGCACCGCCGCTCCTGAGGGGCGCGGGGAACTGCGCGCGGGGCGGGACGACCCGCACCGGGCGGGCGCCCCGCACCCCTGAGGTGCCTAGCGGCCTTCCACGGACGGCGCGGAACCGGGCAGCGGCCGTCCCGCGCACTCCGACATCCGCCACACGGCGACACCGCCCACGACGGCCGCGGCCATCATGTAGTACGCGGGCATCATCATGTTGCCCGTCGCCCCGATCAGCGCGGTGACGACCAGCGGGGTCGTCCCGCCGAACAGCGACACGGACACGTTGAAGCCGACGGACAGGGACCCGTAGCGCACCCGGGTCGGGAAGAGCGCGGGCAGTGCGGCCGGCATGGCCGCCGTGAAGCACACCAGGAGCAGGCCCAGCGCGCCCATGCCCAGGCCGACGGCCAGCAGGCTGCCCTGGCGGATCAGCAGCAGGGCCGGAACGGACAGGAACAGGAAGCCCGCGCAGCCCGCCGCGATCACCGGCCGACGCCCGATCCGGTCGGTCAGCGCGCCGGCGAACGGCTGGACGACCATCATCAGGACCATCACCGCGAGCACGACCAGCAGCCCGTGCGTCTCGTCGTACTTCAGCTCGCTGGTGAAGTAGCTCGGCATGTACGACAGCAGCATGTAGTCGGTGACGTTGTAGACCAGGACCAGGGCCATGCACAGCAGCAGGGACTTCCACTGACCGGTGACCATCTCGCGCAGCGGCACCTTCGGCCGGGCGGCCTCGGCCTTCTCGACCTCCGCCGCGAACGCCGGGGTCTCCTCCAGCCGCATCCGCAGGTACAGGCCGATGATGCCCATCGGGCCCGCGATCAGGAACGGGATGCGCCAGCCCCAGGCCGTCAGGTCGTCCGAGGACAGCAGGGCGGTCATCAGCGTGACCAGGCCCGCGCCGCCGACGTAGCCGGCGAGGGTGCCGAACTCCAGCCAGCTGCCGAGGAAGCCGCGCTTCTTGTCGGGCGCGTACTCGGCGATGAACGTCGTGGCGCCCGCGTACTCCCCGCCGGTGGAGAAGCCCTGCACCAGCCGGGCGGCGAGCAGCAGCAGCGGCGCGCCGACGCCGATGGTGGCGTAGGACGGGATGAGGCCGATCGCGAACGTACCGACCGCCATCATGATCATGGTGACGGCGAGGACCTTCTGCCGGCCCACGCGGTCGCCCAGCGGACCGAAGACGAGGCCGCCGATCGGGCGGACCAGGAAGGCCGCCGCGAAGGCGCCGAACGTCGACAGCAGCTGCGCGGTCGGGTTGCCGGACGGGAAGAAGACCTTGCCCAGGGTGACCGCGATGTAGCTGTAGACACCGAAGTCGAACCATTCCATGGCGTTGCCGAGCGCGGCCGCCTTCACGGCGCGCTTGACGAGCGCGGGGTCGGTGACGGTGACGTCGTGGGCCTTGGCGGCCCGGCGGGTCTTCTGATGCGGGAGGACGGCTGTGGCGGTCGCCAAAACGAGACTCGCCTACCTTTCGACGGGAACAGGGACGGACCCGGACGGCGGCGGTGACGTGCGACGGGCCGAAAATCGACCATAGGGGGAGTTCTGCGCCTTACGTGCCGTATGCACTTAAGTGCAGAGTGCATCCAAACCGCGGATACGCAGGTACGTCTGCCCGCTCGGGCCCGGCCATGCCGCCTGATCACTGTGATCCTTCTCGCGTCCCGGACGCGGAACCGGGGCCCCGCGGCCGCCGCCCCTAGGGTGGCCGCGTGCGAGAACGGGATGCCGCGATGACGGAGGCGGGTGCGGACCCGGTGGTCCGGGGGCTGCTGCACGCGTTGCAGATCGACGGGAGGGTCTCCTTCTCCGCGGTCGGCGAGGTGCTCGGCGTGTCCGACCAGACGGTGGCCCGGCGCTACCGCAGGCTGCACGGCACCGGCTCGGTCCGCGTCACGGGGCTCACCTGGCCGGGCTCCGCGGGGGAGGAGCACTGGCTGGTGCGCGTCGGGTGCGCCCCGGACGCGGCGGCCGGTCTGGCGCGGGGGCTGGCGCAGCGGCCGGAGACGGAGTGGGTCCAGCTCGTCTCGGGCGGGGCGGAGATCCTGTGCATGGTGCGCACCCGGGACGCGGTGGGCGGACGGGCGGCCACGGTGTTCTCCCGCCTCCCGCGCAGCCCCCGCGTCACCCGGCTCGACGCCCACGAGATCCTGCACGTCTTCGCCGGCGGCCAGAACAGCCCGCTGGTCAAACGCGGCCCGCTCTCCGCCGAGCAGGTCGCCCGGCTCTCCGCCGGTGTACCGGCCGCCGTGCCCGGGTCGCGGACCGAGGGACCGCGGGCAGGCGACGCGCCCCTGCTGGCCGAGCTGGCCCGCGACGGACGCGCCGGTTTCCGGGAGCTGTCCGCCGCCACGGGATGGTCGCCGACGGCGGTGCGGCGCCGGGTGAACGAGCTGCGGCGCTCCGGTGGCCTCTATTTCGACGTCGACTTCTCGCCCGCCCTGCTCGGGCTGTCCTGCGAGGCGGCGCTGTGGCTGTCGGTCGCGCCGGCCGACCTGCCCGCGGCGGGGGCGGCGCTCGCCGGGCACCCCGAGGTCGCCTTCGCCGCCGCGACCACGGGTCCGACCAACCTCTACACCAGCGTCCAGGTGCGGGACGCCCGGGCCCTGTACGCCTACCTGACCGGGCCGGTCGCAGCGCTGCCCGGAGTCAGGGACGTCCAGACCGCACCCGTGCTGCAGACACTCAAGCGCACGAGCACGCAGACGGAAAGGGGCGTCTGAGCGGCCTCCGGTGGTGAAAACTTCGCCGGATGTGTGCCTGCCGGTCGGATGGGGGCGGTTCCCGGCCCGTGGCTGGTGAACCAGCCCGTCCCCGGGCGAGGGTGGACGACGTCCCACCCACCCCCCTCTTCCCGGGAGCAGTCATGCCGACCCCCTTCGATCCGATCGACCTGCCCGCGCTGCGGCTGCCCAACCGCATCGCGATGGCGCCGCTGACCCGCCGCCGCGCCTACGGCGAGGGCCTGAGCGCCACCGCGATGATGGCCGAGTACTACGCCCAGCGGGCCTCCGCCGGCCTGATCGTCTCCGAGTGCCTCCAGCCCGAGCCCGTGGGGCAGGGCTACACCGACACCCCGGGCCTGCACGACGAACGCCAGGCGCTGTCCTGGCGGCCGGTCACCCGGCGTGTGCACGAGGCCGGCGGGCGCATCTTCGCCCAGCTCATGCACGCGGGCCGCAACAGCCATCCCGAACTGCTCGGCGCGGGACTGCACCCGCTCGCCCCCTCACCCGTGGCCGCCGAGGGCGACGTCCGCGTGCACGGCGGCGAACCGGCCGTACGGAAGCCGTACCCGGTGCCCACCGAGATGACCTGCGACGACATCGCGGCCACCGTCTCCGCCTTCGCCGACTCCGCCGCGCTCGCCATGGACGCCGGTTTCGACGGGGTCGAACTGCACGGCGGGTACGGCTATCTCATCCAGCAGTTCCTCTCCAGCTCCGCCAACCTCCGCACGGACC
Organism: Streptomyces sp. NPDC046881; assembly: GCF_040645015.1. Classification (NCBI taxonomy): domain Bacteria; kingdom Bacillati; phylum Actinomycetota; class Actinomycetes; order Kitasatosporales; family Streptomycetaceae; genus Streptomyces; species Streptomyces sp. NPDC046881. Next base: position 5,804 of record NZ_JBEYXJ010000005.1, read on the forward strand.
GCTACGGCGGCTCCCTGGAGGGCCGCCGGCGCTTCGTCCTGGAACTCGTCGACGCGGTGGCCGACCGCATCGGGCCGCAGCACCTCGCCCTGCGGTTGTCACCCGGCTGCCCCGCGTTCGGCATCGTGGAGGACGACCTCGACGACCTCTACCTGGGCCTGATCGACCGGCTGCGCCCCGACCTGGCCTACCTGCACCTGTTCGAGTTCCCCGGCCACCGCGACCTGACGGCGGGGATGCGGCGGCGCTGGCCCGGCGTCCTCATGCTGAACCCGCACGAGACCCACGCCGACTGGCCCGCCGGACCGCGCCAGTTGCACCTGGTCGAGGACGGGCTCGCCGACATCCTCTCCTTCGGCACCCTCTTCGTCTCCAACCCCGACCTGGTCACCCGGCTGCGCGACGGCAGCCCGTTGGCGCCGGCCGACGAGGGGACGTTCTACCGGGGCGACCACCGCGGCTACACCGACTATCCGGCGCTCGCCGAGGCATCCTGAAACCCGCACTCGAACCAGACCGTCTTCCCGCCGCCGGCCCCCGGCGACACCCCCCACTTGTCCACCACGGCGTCGAGCAGCGCCAGACCCCGGCCGCCCTCCGCGTCCCGGTCCGCGTCCGGCTCCAGCAGGGGCCGCCCGGCGAAACCGTCGGTCACCTCCGCCCGGACGCCCGCGGTCTGCCGGGCCACCAGGAGGGTGCAGCGCCGGTCGGGAACATGCCGTACGACATTGGTCACCAGCTCGCTCACGCCCAGCTCGACGGCGAACGTCAGCTCCTGCAACTGCCACTCGTCCAGCAGCGAGCGGACGATGCGGCGGATGTGGCGTACCGAGTGCTCGCCCACGGTGAGCTGCATGCGGTACTGGGGGGTGTGGGGAAAGTTCAGGTTCACAGGACGAGGCTGACGTCGGGTCACTACGCTGGGCTACCGGCTGAACACAACGCGTCCTGGAGGGGACTTGCCGTGGTGAACATCAACACCCTCGACCCCGGCGCCTCGCCGCTCGACTACTACGGCTTCGAGTTGCGCCGGTGCCGGGAGGCCGCCGACCTGACGCAGCGGCAACTCGGTGAGATCGTGAACTACACCGGGTCGCTGATCGGCCAGATCGAAACGGCCAGGAAGGTGCCGACGCTGGAGTTCAGCGAGCGGGTGGATGCGGCGCTGGGGACGGGTGGGTTGCTTTCGCGGCTCGTCCAGCTGGTGTTGCGAAGTCAACTACCGGCCTGGTTCCGGGAGGTGGCTGAGCTGGAAGCGCGGGCCACGGCTATCTCCTCCTTCCAGGAGCACTTGGTGTTGGGCCTCCTTCAGACCGAGAGGTACGCCCGTGCGGTGCTTGGCGCGCTGCACCAGAACAAGCTCGACGACCGCACCGCCGCACGGTTGGCTCGCCAGCGTGTCTTCGAGAAGAAGGATCCGCCGATCTTCTGGGCCGTGCTGAGCGAGGCTGCGCTGTTCCAGGAGGTGGGCGGCCCGGAGACGATGCGAGAGCAACTGGCCCACCTGTTGACCTTCGAGGCGAACCCTTTGATCAACATCCAGATCCTGCCGTTCTCAGCCGGCGCGCACGCGGGTTTGCAAGGCCCGTTCGACGTCTACCGCTTCACCGCGGACCCGAGCATCGTCTACACCGAGGGGTATGGCAGCGGGCATCCGACTGCGAATCCGGACACGGTCAAGGACTGTTCGCTCCGTTACGATCACCTTCGAGCCGCCGCACTCTCACTCAAGGACTCGGCGGGGCTGATCCGGCGAGTGATGGAGGAACGCTATGCAGAGCAAGGCGATTCAGTGGCGTAAGTCCAGCTACAGCGGTGACCAGGGCGGCCAGTGCGTAGAAGTCGCCGAAACCCCCACCGCCACCCTCGCCATCCGCGACTCCAAGACCCCGGCGGGGCCGATCCTCACCGTCGCCCCCGCCGCCTTCACCCGCTTCATCACCTGGACGTCGGCTACAGCCGCTGAATGATCGTGCCGGTGGCCAGGCCGCCGCCCGCGCACATCGTGATGAGGGCGAACTCCTTGTCCGCGCGCTCCAGTTCGTGCAGCGCGGTGGTGATGAGGCGGGCGCCCGTCGCTCCGACCGGGTGGCCCAGGGCGATCGCACCGCCGTTGACGTTGACCTTCTCCAGGTCCTGCTCGAAGACCCGGGCCCAGCTCAGGACCACGGACGCGAAGGCCTCGTTGATCTCCACGAGGTCGATGTCCTTCAGGGACATCCCCGCCTTGCCCAGCACCGCGCGCGTGGCGTCGATCGGGCCGTCGAGGTGGAAGTGGGGGTCGGCGCCGACGAGGGCCTGGGCGACGATACGGGCCCGGGGCTTCAGCTTCAGGGCGCGAGCCATCCGCTTGGACGCCCACATGATCGCCGCCGCGCCGTCGGAGATCTGGGAGGAGTTGCCGGCGGTGTGGACGGCCGTCGGCATGACCGGCTTGAGGCCCGCCAGCGCCTCCGGGGTGGTGTCCCGCAGGCCCTCGTCCTTGTCCACCAGGCGCCACATGCCCTGCCCGGCGTACTGCTCCTCCTCCGTCGTGGGCACCTGGACGGCGAAGGTCTCCCGCTTGAAACGCTCCTCCGCCCAGGCGAGGGCCGCCCGCTCCTGCGACAGCAGTCCCAGCGCGTCGACGTGCTCGCGGGTCAGGTCCCGGTGGCGGGCGATCCGCTCGGCCGCCTCGAACTGGTTGGGGAGGTCGACGTTCCACTCGTCGGGGAACGGCTTGCCGGGGCCGTGCTTGGAGCCCGAGCCCAGCGGGACGCGGGACATCGCCTCGACACCGCAGCTGATGCCGACGTCGATCACCCCGGCCGCGACCATGTTGGCCACCATGTGCGAGGCCTGCTGCGAGGACCCGCACTGGCAGTCGACCGTCGTGGCCGCCGTCTCGTACGGCAGCCCCATGGTCAGCCAGGCCGTGCGCGCGGGGTTCATGGACTGCTCGCCGGCGTGCGTCACCGTGCCGCCGACGATCTGCTCGACGGCGTCGGCGGGGATGCCGGTGCGGCCGAGGAGTTCACGGTAGGTCTCGCCCAGGAGGTAGGCGGGGTGCAGGTTGGCGAGCGCGCCGCCGCGCTTGCCGATCGGGGTGCGGACGGCTTCGACGATCACGGGTTCGGCGGCCATGGGTGCGGGTCCTCTCCGAGAGGGCTCTCCTCCAGAACTAGTACGCGTTCTAGTTCTGCTCAGCAGTCTGCTGACGTGACGTCCATCACCGCAAGGGTCTTGCAGGTGCCGAGGGTGCGATCCGCGCGCGGTCCGCACCGATTGGGGGTGCCCTGCCTCTTGCTACTTGTAGAACCCGTTACTACCTTCACGGCACCCGCTGATGGACCGTCAGATGGCTGGAGTCGCCGATGCCCTGTCCAGCGCTGCCCGACGGGTTCGACCTCACCGACCCCGATCTGCTGCACCACCGTGTGCCCCTCCCGGAGTTCGCCGAGCTGCGCCGCACCGAGCCGGTCCGCTGGATCCCGCAGCCGCACGGCATCGCGGGCTTCGCCGACACCGGCTACTGGGCCGTGACCAGGCACGCCGACGTCAAGTACGTCTCGACGCACCCGGAACTGTTCTCGTCCTCCCTCAACACCGCGATCATCCGCTTCAACGAGCACATCGAACGCGACGCGATCGACGCGCAGCGGCTGATCCTGCTCAACATGGATCCACCGGAACATACGCGGGTCCGGCAGATAGTGCAGCGCGGGTTCACGCCACGGTCCATCCGCGCGCTGGAGGGGCGGCTGCGGGCCCGCGCCGAGGCGATCGTCGCCGCCGCCCGCGCCCGCTCCGGGCCCTTCGACTTCGTCACCGAGGTCGCGTGCGAACTGCCGCTCCAGGCGATCGCCGAGCTGATCGGGGTCCCGCAGGACGACCGGTCCAAGATCTTCGACTGGTCCAACAAGATGATCGCCTATGACGACCCCGAGTACGCGATCACGGAGGAGGTCGGCCGCCAGTCGGCCGCCGAGATCATCGCCTACGCCATGAACATGGCCGCCGAGCGCAAGCGCTGCCCCGCGCGGGACATCGTGACGACCCTGGTGGCGGCCGAGGACGAGGGCAACCTGAACTCCGACGAGTTCGGCTTCTTCGTGCTGATGCTGGCGGTGGCCGGCAACGAGACGACCCGCAACGCCATCACCCACGGCATGCACGCGTTCCTCACCCACCCCGACCAGTGGGACCTCTTCCGCCGCGAGCGCCCGTCGACCACGGCCGAGGAGATCGTCCGCTGGGCGACCCCGGTCAACTCCTTCCAGCGGACGGCGACCCAGGACACGGAGCTGGGCGGGGCCTCCGTCAGGAAGGGCGACCGGGTCGGGCTCTTCTACGCCTCCGCCAACCACGACCCCGAGGTCTTCACCGACCCCGACAGCTTCGACATCACCCGCGATCCCAACCCCCACCTGGGCTTCGGCGGAGGCGGTCCCCACTACTGCCTCGGCAAGTCCCTCGCGGTCCTGGAGATCGACCTCATCTTCAACGCGGTCGCCGACACCATGCCCGACCTCCACCTGGCCGACCCCCCGCGCCGGCTGCGCTCCGCGTGGATCAACGGGGTGAAGGAGCTGCGGGTCAGCGCCGGTTGACCGGGAGTAGGGCGGCTCCCGGCCGAGTCACTCCCGGCCCGACGCGAGCACCGCCATCACTGCCGACGCCAGTGCCGCGAGCAGGAGCGGGATGCCCAGGCCGTGGTGGAGGACCAGCCAGGCGCCCAGGCAGGCGCCGCCGGCCATGGCGAGGACCGAGGCCGAGCGGCGGGGGGAGCGGTGGCCCGTGGCGTCGCCGAGGCGGGACTCGGAGGCGAGGGCGGTGAGGGTCATCGTCTGGACGGTGGTGGTCAGATCGGGCACGCCCAGCTTGCGGACCGTCGCGTTGCGCAGGCCCAGCGCGAAGGCGGTGAGGGCGATCAGGGCGTACCGGGTGCCGGTGGTGCCCGGCCAGGCGAAGGCCACCGCCGCCGACCCGCCGACCAGCACCGCCTCGGCGGCCAGGCTCAGCCGGGTCCAGCGGCGGCGCGAGCCCCGGCCGAAGCGGGCCGCCGTCCGGCCGCCCGCCACCGCGCCGAGCAGGAAGCAGACCAGGGACGTGGCCGTGAGCGGGACGGAGAAACCGGGGGCGCCGGCCGCGGCCAAGCCGAGCACGACCACGTTGCCGGTCATGTTGGCCGTGAAGACCCGGCCCAGCCCCAGATAACTGACGGCGTCGATCAGGCCGCTGACGACGGTGAGCATCAGGAGTACGGCCACCAGCCGCAGCCCGCGCGTCTCCGGGTCCCGCTCCACCGGTGCCGTCGGTGTCGTCATCGTTCCTCCGCGGTCCTGCGAGGTGCCACCACGGGGACACGGTAGGGAACGGCGGCCGGCGTGCGTGCCCGGACATGCGCGCGCACCCTCGCCGAGCGGAGGCGAGGGTGCGGGTGCGGGTGCCGGGTCAGCCGGGGTGCTGCCGGGGTGCGGCGGCTCAGTACCAGCCGTTGGCCTGCCAGAAGTTCCAGGCCTTGACCGGGCTGCCGTAGCGGGAGTTCATGTAGTCCAGACCCCACTTGATCTGGGTGGCCGGGTTGGTCTTCCAGTCGGCGCCCGCGGAGGACATCTTCGAGGCCGGCAGCGCCTGGACCAGGCCGTAGGCGCCGGAGGCGCTGTTGGTGGCGGCGGGGTTCCAGCCGCTCTCGTGCTCGACGATCTTGCTGAAGGCGTTGAACTGCGCGGCGTCCGGGATCATCCGGTGCGCGATCGCCTGGGCGGAGGAGGCGGAGGTGGTGGCGGCCTGGGCGGGGGCCGCGGTCAGAGCCAGACCGGCGGTGGCGGCGGCCACGGCGGCGGTGGTGAGGGCCTTCTTCGGGGAAGCGATGCGGCGGATGAAGGAGAAGGACACGGAGAACCTCTTACGTCGGGGACAGTGGGTCGCCCGCATGGAAGGACCACGCGCTGTGGCCGTATGCGTCGGCGCCGCGGCCCGGTCGGGCTCGTGGTGCCTGGCGACGTCGTCCAGAGAAGCAGGCCCGGAAGCCGTCCGCAATGACCCCTTTTACTAGTTGTGGCCGGATAGTAGGTAAACGTCCCCTCTGTGACGTGGCTCGCAATCCGCAGGTCAGAAGGGGTGCAAGAAAGGGGGTATCGGACAAATAGGACTACGATCCCGGCTCGTAGGTGACGTGCGTCATGTGGGGTGCTTCACCGTCCCGCTCACGGAACGCAGGCGAGTCCTCACGCAGCGGGACCGTCGAATGTGACCGCGGTCTCGAAAGCGGCCCGCCGGGTCGCCCGGCGCAGCGCCCGCAGCACCGCCGGGCCGAGCACGAGGGTCAGCACCACCGTGCAGACGGCCCGGCCCAGGTCCCAGCCGAGCGAGGTGGCCACGCAGTACGCCACGAAGCGGGCCAGGTTCACGGCGACCGGGGCACCGGCGGTGAAGGAGATGTTCGAGGCGGCGCTGTCCAGGAAGGTCCAGCCGGCCAGGTTCATCACCGCGCCGTAGGCGAAGGCCGCCAGGAAGCCGTACCCGGCGAGCATCAGCAGCTCCGCCCGGCCGCGCAGCCGCACCGGGCCCGGCAGCAGGCCCGCGCCCATGGTGAACCAGCCCATCGACAGCATCTGGAACGGCAGCCACGGCCCGACCCCGCCCGTGAGCAGCGCGGACGCGAACATCGTCACCGAGCCCAGGGTGAACCCGAAGCCGGGGCCGAGCACCCGCCCGCTCAGCACCATCAGGAAGAACATCGGCTCGATCCCCGCCGTACCCGCGCCGATCGGCCGCAGCGCCGCCCCCGTCGCGGCCAGCACGCCCAGCATGGCCACGGCCTTCGGCCCGAGGTCCGACTCCGAGATCGTCGCCGCCACGATCGCCACCAGCAGGACCAGCAGACCCGCGAAGAACCACGGAGCGTCCTGGGCGTGGGCGCTCAGGTGCGAGGCGGGCGGGGCGAGGAAGGGCCAGAACAGGGCGGCCACCCCGACGGCACTGGTCAGCGCGAGCGCGGCCAGCGAGCGGGGGCCGAGGCGGACGGCACGGACGCGTGCGCCCGGTGGGGTGCGGCTCATGCCAGGGCCTCCCGGACCTCGGCCACCGTCAGCCACCGCTGCGGGGCCAGGATCTTCGTCACCTGCGGCGCGAAGGAAGGGGACGACACCACGATCTCGGCCGTCGGACCGTCCGCGATCACCTCGCCCTCGGCGAGCAGCACCACCCGGTGGGCCAGCTCGGCGGCCAGCTCCACGTCGTGCGTGGCCAGCACGATCGCGTGCCCCTCCGCCGCGAGCCCGCGCAGTACGGCGACCAGACGGGCCTTGGCCGCGTAGTCCAGGCCGCGGGTCGGCTCGTCCAGCAGGAGCAGGGGAGGGCGGGCGGTCAGCACCACGGCCAGCGCGAGCGCCAGGCACTGGCCCTCCGACAGGTCCCTCGGATGCGTGTCGTCCGTGATGTCCGGCAGCAGGCCCGACACCAGCGACCGGCAGGTGCCGGGCTCGGCGCCCGCGTCCCGGTCGGCCGCCGCGCACTCGGCCGCGACCGTGTCCGCGTACAGCAGGTCGCGTGGGTCCTGGGGGACGAGACCGACGTGGCGCACGAGGTCCTTGGGCCCGGTGCGGTGGGGGGCGAGTCCGCCGACGGTGACGTCTCCGGAGGTGGGCGCCAGGAGCCCGACGAGCGAGCCGAGCAGGGTGGACTTGCCGGCGCCGTTGCGGCCCATGAGGGCGATGGTCTCGCCGGGAGCCACGGTCAGGTCCACCCGGCGGAGGGCCTGGACGCGGTCGCGGCGGACGGAGAGGGCGCGCACCTCGGCGACGTGCGGGCGCGGGGGTTCGCCGGTGGGCGCGGGGCGGCGGCGGAACAGGGAGCGGCGGGGCGTGCCGGGCGCGCCCGGCCGCTGCCGGGCGGGGGCGGGGGCGCTCGCCGGCGCCGGCCGGGTGCCGCCCGGGTCCGCGGCCGCGCGGGCCAGCCGGTCCCGCAGGGCCGCGGCCTGGCGGCGGGCGTTGCGGACGGTGAGCGGGAGCGGGGACCAGCCGGCCAGGCGGCCCAGGGCCACCACCGGGGGGTAGACCGGGGAGACGGCCATGACCTCGGCCGGCGGGCCCACGACCGGGGCGGCGCCCGGAGCCGGGAGCAGGACCACGCGGTCGGCGTACTGGATCACCCGCTCCAGGCGGTGCTCGGCCATCAGGACCGTCGTCCCCAGGTCGTGCACCAGCCGTTGCAGCACGGCCAGCACCTCCTCCGCGGCGGCCGGGTCCAGCGCCGAGGTCGGCTCGTCCAGGACCAGCACCCGCGGGTGCGGGGTGAGCACGGAGCCGATCGCGACCCGCTGGCGCTGCCCGCCCGACAGGGCGGCGATCGGGCGGTCCCGCAGCCCGGCGAGGCCCAGCAGGTCCAGGGTCTCCTCCACCCGGCGCCGCATCACCTCCGGGGCGAGGCCCAGCGACTCCATGCCGTAGGCGAGTTCGTCCTCCACGGTGTCCGTCACGAAGTGCGCCAGCGGATCCTGGCCCACCGTGCCGACCACGTCGGCCAGGTGCCTCGGCTGATGGGTACGGGTGTCCCGGCCGGCCACCGTCACACGGCCGCGCAGGGTGCCGCCGGTGAAGTGCGGGACCAGCCCGCTGACCGCGCCCAGCACGGTCGACTTGCCGACCCCGGACGGACCGGCGAGCAACACCAGTTCACCCTCGGGCACCTCGAAGTCCACACCGGTGACGGTGGGTTCGGCGGCACCCTCGTACGTCACGCTGACATCCTCGAAGCGGATCACGGATGCTCCCTGGGGACGAAGGCGGGCAGCAGGGCGAGCAGGACGGCCGCGGCCGGCCAGAGCGGGAGGGCGGGCGCGACCAGCGGTACGACCCCCGGGTGCAGGGCCTGCGGATCGCGGACGGAGGCGAGCGTGAGCAGCGCGGCCACCACGGCACCGGAACCCGTGACCAGCCAGGCGCGCGGCCCCCACGGGTCCGGGCGGTACCGCGTCCGCGGCGAACGCCGGCCACCCAGCCGAAGCCCCGCCAGCGCGGCGACGACTCCGGCGAGCAGCAGGGGAAGCCCGTACGCGCCCCCTTCCGCCGTCAGCAGCCCGTACGTTCCCGCGCACACCCCGAGCAGGCCGCCCAGGGTGAGCGCGGTCGTCGTACGGCGGACCCGGGCGGGCACCTCGGCGGTACGGCCGTAGCCGCGGGACTCCATCGCGGCGGCGAGCGCGACCGAGCGCTCCAACGCGCCCTCCAGGACCGGCAGTCCCACCTGGAGCAGCCCCCGCAGGCCCCGGTCCGGCCGGCCGCGCAGCCGGCGGGCGGCGCGCAGCCGCTGCACGTCGGCGATCAGATGCGGCGCGAAGGTGAGGGCGACGACCACGGCCACGCCCGTCTCGTACAGCGCGCCGGGCAGGGACTTGAGCAGCCGGGTCGGGCCGGCGAGGGCGTTCGCCGCGCCGACGCAGATGAGCAGGGTGGCGAGCTTCAGCCCGTCGTAGACGGCGAAGACGACCGCCTCCGCGGTGACCCGGCCCCCCAGCCGGATGCCCTGCGCCCAGTGCGGCAGCGGGACTTCGGGCAGCGTGAGCAGGATGTGCGTGCCCGGGATCGGGGAGCCGAGCGCCACCGCGAACACGACGCGGATGCACACGACGGCGAGGGCGACCTTCACGAAGGCGGTGTAGGAGCGGCCCCAGGGAGTGGGGGAGCGGTGCGTGGCCACGACGTACGCGGAGACCGCTGTGAGCAGGCCGAGCAGGAGGGGGTTCGTGGTCCGGGTGGCAGCGGTCCCGAGGCATATCGCCCAGGCCCACCAGGCCCCGGGGTGCACAGCCGCCCGGCGCCGGGCGCCGGGGCCGTCGCCCGGCGGCCGCACCCCCTCGGGGGCGCGGGGAACCGTGCGGCCGGCCACCGCGCCCCCGTACGACCGCTCCCGCTCACGCGGACTCATCGCGCCGCCGCCGTGCCTGCCACACCGCCGCCCCCGCCAGCAGGGCGACCACCCCCACACCGATCGGCAGCCCCAGCGAAGGTCCGCTCCCGCTTCCGTGTCCGCTTCCGCTCCGCTCGCCCTCGGCGGAGACCTGCTCGCCGCACCCCGTCGCCGGATACCCGGCGATCGCGCACAGCAGGGCGTTGGTGTCGTACCGGAGCGGCTTGGCCACGGCGGCCAGCGCGTCGGCGCTGGTCGCGTCCTCCGCTACCCGCGCGCAGGCCGTACGGCGACCCGGCGGCGTCTCCCCGGCCGGCGCGTCCGCGCGGGTGCCGAAGTCGAGGACGAGGGCCACGCGCTTCCTGCCGGGAGCGGCGGGCGTACCGGCGCAGACGGAGGTGAAGTCCGCCGTGCCGCGCGGGCGGCTCGCGTCCGCCGAGTCCGCGCTCACCGCGAACCGGAAGCCCTGCACCGCGCCGTCGTCGGGGCGGACGGTCGCCGGCCCCTGCGTGGCGTACGTCCAGTGCCCGCCGGCGCGCTCCCAGAAGGACCAGTAGCGGTAGCCGGCGGCCCCGGCCGGACCGGCGGAGGCGAACAGCAGCAGCGCGGCGAACCCGGCGGCGAGCACCGGCACGGCACGGCGGACGAGGGTCACGACCGGCGCTTCTTCCGGCCGCTCAGCAGGAAGCCGATGCCGATGCCGGCGACGAGCCCGACGCCGACGATCCACCAGACACCGTTGTCCGAGTCGTCGGACTCCTCCGCGCTCTCCGAGTGCCCCGTGGCGGAGTCCATGTAGGGGGCGGGGCCGAGCGCGTTGAGGGAGCCGACCAGGCTGGTGCCGTTGAAGTCGCCCGGCTGCTCGCCGATCGCGTGGGCGGCGAGGATCAACTGGGCGTACGCGGCGGGGCCGCTCTGCACCGCCCACGGGCCGGCGTTCTTCTCCAGCCAGGCGTACGCCTTCTTCGCCGGCTCGGTCCGGCCGTCCGCGGCGAGCGCGACGACGGCGTCCGCCGTGTTGCCGTAGTCGGGCTGGTCCTTGGCGCCGGGCAGGGTCGACCGGAGGTGCCCGGTCTTCGCGAGCGCCGTCGCCAGGTACGCGCCGGCGTTGTCGGCGACCTGCTCGCGGGTCGGGTGGTCGGCCTCGGCACAGGCGTCCTGCGCCGGGGACTTGCCGGCCTCCGCCGCGAACCCCTTGCCGAGCGCGCCCAGCACGCCGGCCGCCGTCGCGTCCGCGTTGGCGAGCAGCTTGCCCTTCTTGTCCGCCTGGTAGGCGAGGGCGCCGCCGCCGTCCTGGTCGCAGGGGAGGGACCAGGCGGGCAGCGCGTCGTACGGCGACTTGCCGGACCTGTGGACGCTCGCCGGGTCGGTGCCGGCCGCGGTGAGCGCGCCGATGACGACCGAGGTGGAGTTGGTGTCGCTGGGGCCGCCCGGGTAGTAGCCCCAGCCGCCGTCCTTGTTCTGCACGGACTTCAGCCAGTCCACGGCCTTGCCGACGGCCGCGCCGTGTCCGCCGGTCGCGGCCAGGGCCTGGACGGCGGCGGCCGTGCTGTTGGTGTCGGACTTGGTCTTGTCGTCGCAGGGCTTGGCGGTGTCGGCGCGGAAGGCGGCGAAGGAGCCGTTCGCGCACTGCTGCCCGCCGAGCCAGTCCACGGCCGCGGGGGCGGGCCGGTAGCCGAGCGTGCGCTGGGCGAGCAGCGTGAGCGACTGCCGCCACACGCCGTCGTACGTCGGGTCGCCCTTGCCGTACAGGCCGTGCGGGACCGTCACCTTCGGGGACGCGGACGGGGACGGGTCGGCGGCCGTGGCGGGCGCGGCGGCGGCCAGCACGCCTACGGCGGCGAGAGCCGCGGCACTGCGGCGGACGTTCATGGTCGGCGACTGCCTCTCCTGTGGGGAGCCGGGCAGCGCACGGGAGACACCCCGGGCGGCTCGGCTCCGTAGACCTCGACGGTGCCGTGCGCGGCGGACCGCCGGCGCACGCGAGTCGGTCAACGTCCCGCCCGGGGCAGACCGGCTCACCGCCCCTTCCGGCGGCACACGGCTGGGGGCACCCCCGGCGCGAGCGCAGCCGGGAGCTGAGGGAGATTCAGCGCCGGAATTGCACCGGCTTCCCCCCGTACGGGTGTGATGACGACCCCGCCACTTTACCGGCCGCCCCGCGACGGCCGGGGGGTGGCCGTCGGCACAGGGGAGCGGTGACCGGGGTCACGGGCCGCGGGGCGGTGAACGGGGGCTAGGCCGCGTACACGTCGGTCGTCGGGAGGACCGTCGCCGTCAGGTGGTGGGCCAGGCGGCGCAGGGCCGTCTCGCAGTCCGTGGGGGTCTCGGCCGTGACCACCCAGTGGGCCAGGCGGTCGCCGGCGTTCGCGTGCGGGGCCGCCGTCACCGGGGCGCCGGGGCGGTGGGTCAGGACCATGCGGTCGGCGGCCGGGTCCTCGTCGGCCGCGGGGTCCAGGTGGAGGCCGGTCAGGCGGCCGGTCACGGTCGGGTAGGCGAACTGGACGGCGGCCGCCTGCTGGCGGGTGGGGGTCAGTTCGGGGTGCCGGCCGGTGGCGAGGGCGGCCGCGGCCTCGGCCAGGTCGACACCGGTGGCGCGCTCCACCAGCAGCGGGATCAGGTCGCCGGGGAGGTGCGGGGCGACGTCGAGGACGCGGGGGCCGCGGGCCGTCAGCCGGAGGGTGACGTGCGCGACCGTGTGGCTCAGGCCCAGGGCGCGGACGGTCCGCTCGACGCACTGGCGCAGGAAACGGTTGTGCAGCAGGCCGTCGTGGGCGTGGACGCTGTGCCGCAGCGCGACACGGGCGGGCGGCGGGCCCGGGGTCGTACGGGTGAGAGCGACGATGCGGACCTCGTCGTCCAGGACCACCGTCTCGGCGGACACCAGCGGGTCGGGCGGCTCCTGCGGGTCACCGGGTCCGGCCGTCGGCAGCCGGTGCCGCAGGAGCAGGGCCTGTAACGCCACCGGGTCGGCGCAGGCCGCGGCCGTCTCGTACGGCAGGCCCGGTAACCCCAGCCGGCCGGTGATCCGCGCGGCGGCGGCCACGTGCTGCGTGGACCAGGTCAGGACGCCGGCGACCGGATGCCCGGCCGCGTACGCCAGGACCGCCTCCGCCGCCTGGGCCTCCCGGGCCGGGTCGGCCGCGAGGTGCGCCGAGAGGTACGGGCGCGCCCAGGCGGGCGGATCCGGGTCGACCAGGACGACCGGGCGGAGCGCGGCGATCCGGGCCAGCGGGAAGTCGTCGCACGTCTCCCGGCGGCCGGCCCCGAGGAGCACGACGGGCTGCGCCATGGTGCCTGGACCTTCCTAGAGGAGAGGGCGGACAAGAAACACCCCGGGTGCCGCTCCCCCATAGGCGGCACCCGGGGCGGGTCGGATCTTGCTCTCCGTGCAGTGATCCTCACCCACAGCGCCCCCAACTGTCAACGATAGCTGCGTAATTTGGCAGGGAGCGTTGTCACGTCTGGTCGCCGAACGGGCGAACGGGTAGCCTCGCGTCAGCCCAGCCACCGAACGGATGACACGCCCAGGGGGGACCTCGGTGAGTGACGCCTACGCCTCGCTGGCCGATGTCCTGGACCGGCTCGGCGAGTTGACCGGCCGCCCCGGACGGCTGCCGGAGGCCCTCGACGTGGCCGGCCTCTCCTACCGCACCGGCATCCCCGTGGGCGTCGTCGTCGAACTGCTCTCCGGCGGCCGGGCCCCCGAGGCCTGCCTGGCCCAACGCGTGCGCCAACGGCTGGACTTCATCCGCGAGAGCCGGCGCCGCCCGGACGGCAAGCGGTACTCGCTGGACGAGCTGGCCCGGATAGCCGGAACCAGCCGGCAGTGGCTGAGCGAGTGGCGCAAGAGCGGGATGCCGAGCCTGGAACACGCCGACCGGCTGCGCCGCTTCTTCGGCCTGCCCGCGGGCTTCTTCACGGCCGACGAGCCGGAGGCGCTGCACGAGGCGCTGCAACCGGTGCTGCAGGCCCTGGAGGCCGAGGCGGACCCGCTGCTGCGGCTGCGCGAGAGCGGACTGGTACGACTGGCCGCCCGGGCCCCGCAGATGAACGCCCGGCAGCTCGCCACCCTCGCCGACCTGGCCGAGATGATCATCGCCTCCGAGCGTGCGGAGGGCACCGGGCGTGCCTGAACCGACCGCCGGGGCCCCGAGGCCGGCCAGGCGTCCTCGGTCGGCTGCCCCCGCCAGGTACCCGAGGTCCCCGCGGCGCTTCCTCGACCGGCTCGTCCGCGACACCGTCCGCGGCCTCACCCCGCCGACCGGTCCGGAGGCCTTCCTGCACGCGCTGTGCGCCACGCTCAGCCCCCAGCTGGACCGCCCGGTCCGGCTCAAGTTCGTCGCCTTCCCGCCGGGCCTCGACGTCTCCGGCATCACCCTCGCACGCGACGAGGACTACATCGTCGTGGTCGAGGAACGCGCCCCGGACCCGCACAAGTTCGTCATCGCCGGGCACGAGATCGGCCACATCCACTACGGCACGCTGGACGTGCACTACCCGGCCGGACTGCCCGCCGCCGCCCGGCGGCTGCTGTCCCGCGCCGAGGACGACGTCCCCTGGGACCGGGTGGCGGCCATGGCCACCCGGTCGCCCGCCGCGGCGGCGGCCGAGGCCGAGTGGGAGGCCGAGGAGTGCGGGCTGCGCCTCGCCGCGAAGTTCTCCAAGGTCGTCGGGCCGGGCGCGGCCGGCCGGATGACCCAGGACACCCTCACCGACCGGCTGTCGTCCTCCCTGGGCAACATCGGCGGGCCGTGATGCGCTGGGACATCGCCGGCTCCTTCGCCGCCTACGCCGTCCCGGCCGCCCTGCTCGCCGTGGCCTTCGTGATCAAGCTGCCGCTGCTGCGGCGCGCCTGGCAGGACCCGATCCTGCGGGCCACCGCGCTGCTGCTCGGCATCGGCGCGATCGTCTTCGCCTCGCTGCCGCCGGCCAACCTGCACCGGATCAACGAGCTCTCCGGCATCCCCAACTTCGCCGGCCTGTGGGTGTACTCGCTGCTGACCGCGTACTGCGGCGCCTGCCTGTGGCTCATCATCACCTGGCGGGAGCCGCCGTCCGCCGTGCGCCGCCGGCGCACCCGGCTGGTCTGGATGGCGTACACCGTCATCATCGTCGGCCTGTGGACGACGTTCCTGCTCGGCGACCACCACGTGGAACGCACCCGCGACCTCGACACCTACTACGCCGGCACGCCCTGGATGCGCGAGTTCGTCCTGCTCTACCTCGTCGCCCACCTGGTGTCCGCGCTGGTCGCGGCGGGCATGCTGTGGGCCTGGTTCCGGGAGATCGAGGACACCTGGCTGCGCCGGGCGGTGATCTACCTCCAGGAGGCCTACGCCCTCGGACTCATCTTCGACCTGGCCAAGCTCGCCGCGATCGGCGCCCGGTGGAGCGGCCGGGACTGGGACTGGCTGTCCACGTACGTCGCCCCGCCGTTCGCCATCGCCGAGGCCGGCCTGGTGGCCGTCGGCTTCATCGCCGGGCAGGCCGGACCGTGGGCGGCCGAGCACCGGCGGCTGGTGCGCACCCACCGGCGCCTGAAACCGCTGTGGCAGACCATGCTGACCGTCACCGCGCCCGCGGCGCCCGCGACCGGCCGGGTCAGCGGGGCCGCCCTCCGCCTGGAACTGCGCCGGGCCGCCATCAACGACGGGCTGCTCAAGCTGGCCCCGCACCTGAGCCCGCACCGGCGGGAACGGACGCGGCAGGCGGCGGGGGCGGTGGGCTACCCGGAGTCCGTCGCCCGGGGCATCGGGGCCGCGGTGGACATCCTCGTCGCGGCCGACGCGCTGCACGCGCCCGCGGACCACGACCGTCCGCCGCCCGAGGAGCACCCACGCTGCGCCTCCTTCCGGGACAGCGAACTGGAGTCCGTCGCCCACGCGTTGCGCTTCCACGCGGCGGCCGTAGAAAGGTTCCGCCGGCAGGCGGTCGCCACGGAAGGTCTCACCTCACATGCCTGACATACCCACCGCCCGCCGTACCGCGCTCGTCGTCGGCGGCAGCACGGCCGGCATGCTCGCCGCGTCCGTGCTCGCCAGCCGCTTCCACGAGGTGACGATCGTGGAGGCCGACCGGCTGCCGGCGGGCCCCGAGCCGCGCAAGGGCCTGCCCCAGGCGCGGCACGCGCACCTGCTCTGGTCCGGCGGCGTGGCCGCGCTGGAGCAGCTGCTGCCGGGCATCACCGGGGAGCTGACCGCGCAGGGCGCCGGACTCATCGGCGTGATGCGCGACCTGGTCAGCAAGGCGCCGTCCGGGCAGTGGTTCCGGCGGTTCACCGACTCCCGGCACCACATGATCGTGTGCAGCCGGGACCTGCTGGACGCGGTGATCCGCGCCGACGTCCTCGCCATGCGCCGGATCACTCTGCGCGACGGGACCCGGGTGACGGGCCTGGCCGGCGACCGGCACCGGGTGACCGGCGTCCTCCTGGCCTCCGGTGAGACGCTCCACGCCGACCTGGTGATCGACGCCGGCGGCCGCGGCTCCCACGCGGACAACTGGCTCCAGGCGCTGGGGCACGCCCCGGTCGAGGAGCGGGTGGTCGACGCGGGCGTCACCTACGCCAGCCGGGTCTACGCCGCCCCCGGCGCCACGGCGACCCTGCGCTACCCGGTGGTGAACGTGCAGGCCGACCCGCGCGACGCGCCCGGCCGGGGCGGGGTCGTCGTACCGGTCGAGGGCGACCGCTGGCTGGTCACGCTCTCCGGCACCCGGGGCGGCGAACCCTCCGCCGACCCCGACGCGTTCGAGGACTTCGCGCTCACCGGCCTGAAGGACCCGGTGATCGGCCGGCTCCTCGCCCAGGCCAAGCCGCTGACCGACCCGGTGATCACCCGCAGTACGGCCAACCGCCGCCGCTTCTACGAGAAGGCCGCGGCCTGGCCGGAGGGCTTCGCGGTCCTCGGCGACGCCGTCGCCGGCTACAACCCGGTGTACGGCCACGGCCTGTCCGTCGCCGCGCAGAGCGCCTTGGCCCTCGGCCGGACCCTCGACCGGTACGGCCCCACCGCCCCCGGCACCGCCCGCCGCGTCCAGCGCGCGGTGGCCCGGCCGGTCGGCAACGCGTGGAACCTCGCGGTCGGGCAGGACGCCTACTACCCCGGGGCCGCGCCCCAGCCGCCGACCGCCGTCGAACGCCTCCTCACCGCCTACGTCGACAAGGCCGTGGCCGCCGGCTCCGAGAACCCGCGCGCCCTGCGGGGCCTGCTGGACGTGATGAGCCTGCGCACCCCGGCGGCCCGCCTGTTCGCCCCGGACATGCTGTGGAACATCTGCTTCGGCCCCCGCAAGGGCCCCCTGCCGGGCCCCCCGCTGACGGAGACCGAGCGGGAGTCGGCGGGGCTGACGTGAGCCGGTTGAGGTGAGGGGGGGCCGGCGGGGCCCATTGAGGGAAGCGGGGTCGGCCGGTCGATGTGGGCCGACTACGCGGCCGCCGCGTACGTCACCGGGTCGCTGCCCGGTACCGGTTCCGCGCGGCCCAGTTTCACCAGGCGGCGCAGGTGGGACTCCGCCTCGGAGACGGCGATGGTGCGGGAACCGTAGGGGATGTCGGCCCAGGGGCGGTTCCACTCCATGCGCTCGGCGAGCTGCCAGGGGGTGAGGGGCTCGGCGAGGAGGGCGAGGAGGCCGGCCAGACGGCTCTCGTGGTGGTCGAGCAGGGCGCGGACGCGGCCCGGGGCGTCGGTGAAGGAGTGCTGGTGGGCCGGGAGCACCTCGGCCGGGGTGAGCCGGCCGACCCGCTCCAGGGAGTCCAGGTAGTCGCCCAGGGGGTCGGTGACCGTCGCGTCGTCGGGGTCCTCGTACAGGCCGATGTGCGGGGTGATCCCGGGCAGCAGGTGATCGCCGCTGAACAGGCGCCCTCGGCCCGGGAGCCGGGCCGGATGCTCCTCCTCCAGGTGCAGGCAGACATGGCCCGGCGTGTGCCCCGGCGTCCAGATCGCGCGCAGCCGGCGGCCGGGCAGGTCGAGGAGTTCGCCGGGGACGATCTCCCGGTCGGGCAGCGCCGGGGAGAGGCCGGGCAGGGTCCGCGCGCGGGGCGTCCGCAGCGGCGCCACGTGCTCCTCGGGCGCCCCGGCCGCCGCCAGCTTGGCCGCCATGTACGAGAACCACCGCTCCGGCCGGGTCTCCCGGGTCCGCCGCACGATCGCCGCGTCCGCCACGTGCAGCGCCACCCAGGCGCCGGAGGCCTCCCGGACCCGGGCCGACAGCCCGTGATGGTCCGGGTGATGATGGGTGATCACCACCCCGTACACCTCCCCGACCGCCGTACCGCAGGCCACCAGCCCCGCCGCCAGCGTGTCCCAGGACCCGGGGTCGTCCCACCCGGTGTCGATCAGCACGGGCCCCCGGTCGGTGTCCACCACGTACACCAGCGTGTACCCGAGGGGGTTGTCCGGAATGGACACCTGAACGGCCCGCACACCCCCACCGTGATCGAACGTCACCACCATCAGCCCTCCGCCCCTCCGCCGCCACGGCCATGGCCCACTATAACTAGAACTGGTTTCAGTGGGTGCCCAAGTCGACGGATACTGTTGGGCGTTGACCTGACCTGCGCTGACGTGCGCGCTAACTGTCGTCGCCTGTCGACGTTGGTCACTGTCGGACGGCCCAGAGACGGCCCAGCGTTGAGTGTCGTCTGGTCGGCGGACGGCGGCGGCTTCGGTGGCATGTCTTCAGTCGCCGGCGAACCACAAGTAGCTACCCGGTGCGGCGTATCCACCAGCCACCGTCCTCGCGCTCGGAGAAGCTGTCGGTCGCCGCTACTCCAGTTTCGAGAGCCCTTGAACGCCACAGAGGCGGCCAAACGATGAAAACGAGTCGGTCCACCTGGTGGCAGGTGCCGGGCGTTGGCCAGTGCAAGCGCTCCGGTGCTGCGCGGGTAGCGCGAGACGAGGAGGCTTCGCAGCGGACCCACGGAGCGGTGCTGGCCCCACCCGATGGGGTGCAGGAGGGAGCGAGGTTTGTGTAACCTTTTGGATCGGCATACCCAAAGCCGAGCCGGGGGGCATGCAGGTGGATGGCGGAAGAATTGCAGCTCGAGGCTTCCAGTTCCAATATATGCGAACACTGGAAGCTATGTTGTCAGCACGCGACAGCGCTCATACCTGCCGGATAGAAGGACCCGAGCCGAACTCAACCTCGCTGGAAGATAGAGAAGTTGTCGACTTCGACATTCTGAACAGCGCCGGGGAATGCCTGGTGGCAGCTCAAGTCAAGAGCGGTGGTCCTGGTCGCACGGTTAGCGCTCACAACTCCTTCTCTGTTCTTGCTCGCCTCGTCCGTTCTGGCGTATCGCAACGATATGAGCTAATCACCAACATGATCCCGGATCGGCAATGCTCTGCATTAACTGAAGCGCTCAGAAATAGCGAGTCGACTTCCGATCTCAAGAGTAAACTCAAAGATATTTTGGGAAGGTCGAAACAAAGCCTTTCACTTCTCGATGAGATGACGACAGAGGAGCTTGACCGGCTAACTCGGGCACAGGTGATATTTGACGCGCGCACGGACGCCGAAGTCAGAGCAGACTTGCATGCTTATGTGCGGGCCTACAGAAACCGTCAAGATGTGGCAATAGGGGAACGGTCCGCAGGGCTCCTTGTTGGCTATCTCTTGAGTGAAGTGCATGCAAGGGCAGCATCAAGCGCCAGTAGCTGGATGATCTCCGACTTCAGACGTGAATGCCTGGTCGAAGATGAGACGCTGCTTCGCGCGCTGGGCAAGCAAGATTGGGGCACCGTCTTCGGCCCAGTCGCTCCGGTCCCGGACGTAAGTCGTTCTTCTCTCCTGCAAGAGATTGAGGCGGCATTTCCTGACGTGGTTCCCTGTCGAACCGTTCGAACCTGCGCATTAACCGGCCTGTCAGGAATCGGGAAGTCAAGTTTGGCGTCTGCATATCTGGCGAAAAACGCGTTCAAATATGACTTGATTCTGTGGATCGAGGCGGGCTCCGAAGAATCCCTGGCAATGTCGTTTCGGAAAGTCGATACACATCTATCACAAAACTCTGGGGAAGGGGCAGGTGGTGATGACGTCCCTCTACTTAGAGAGCGGGTTCATTCCTTCCTTGCTACGCTGCCCGGGCGATGGCTCATGGTGTTCGACGACGCACGGGCACGGGAGGTGGATAGTTGGCTGCCGGATCTTGGTAGCGGCGATGTTCTTATTACGTCTATCGACAGTGCGGCCTGGAATCGCTGCAATGCCAAGCTCGCCGTTGGATCCATGGACTTGCCTGAGGCGACCTGTCTCATAAGTAATCGTCTACGCATGTCCGCTACTGAAGTCGAAGAGTTTGATCAGCAGATCTGCTCCTTGGCTCTCGCCCTTGAGTGCTGGCCATTGGCGCTGGAGCTTGCCTGCGGATATATTGACAGCTGCGAGATGCCGATAGCAAGCATCGGTGAGTACCTCGACTCCCTTAAGAAGCGGGCACTCGGTGATTCCTTTTCAGTCCCTCGCGGTTACCCCCGGACGCTCATTGCGGCCATTCACCTCAGTATGCGCCATGCCTCGGATCTTGCCGAACGTGAGGGACCAGAAGTACAGCACGCTCTCCTTCAGATAGTCGGTGCCTGTTGCTTTTTCAACTCCCAGCGCATTCCAATCCATTTGGCCACTGTTTCAGCCCTCGTTGATCCAAACCAAATAAAGACGGCGAGCGGTGGTATAACAATCGATGAAAGCGGCTCAGATATCCCCGTACGGGAAGTGATCCGTCTTTTGACTCGCGTGTCTTTTGCGAGGTACGACGCGCCACTGGACAGGCTAGACTGCGGCTCAGACGCAAAAGCTGACGACACGATCACTCTGAACTCCGTCGTCCAAGAGATACTGCGCAGCATCTTCAGTCTCAACTCCCCCATTCCAGATCTATTGTCTCAAGCTGCATTTCATACGGAAAGATGGCTGCGTGAGGCATTGGACCTCGGAGTCGGGCTGCGAGCACACGAAATATCTCTCCATGCGAGTGAGCTTGCTCATCATGCGGCATTGCTAAATGTAAGGAGTAATTTCACCGCTCATCTCCTGGGTAACCTGGCATCTTTTCATCACTCACGCGGGAATAACCAGCTCGCCCTCAGGCTTCTGAGGACGGAGTTGGATTGGCTTGAGGGCATGGAAGATGCAAACGAGGTGCTTGCCATACAAACACGGATCTCCCTAGCGGCACTCCTTTTAAACAGCCCAGACCTCGACCACGCCCCGGACGACTCCCCAAGCCGACATCTAGGACCGGTGCTCGACTACGTCAAACAGCTTGCACGAGAGAATGACGGAAGTGCAGCTTTCCTGGCTGCCGAGTGCGCCTTCACCCTCAAACAGGCTGAAACGAATGGGCGATCCTCGCCACAAATCTCCGAGTTGGCAGAGGAATTCGAGGAGCTGGTACGTCAACTACCCGAGACGCCGGCCTCTCGCAGTATCACTGCGACCTTCGAAGTTGCCAAACTCATAGGAGAGAATCGAGGCGCTGAAGCAACTTCGCTAGCCAAGGATGTGCTGGAGCGCTGGAAGGGAGTGGTTACACCACCAATCGTCGAACTACGCAGACTTCTGGTCGAAGCTCTGGTGCATGATCTCCGATGGGAGGAAGCAGCAGAAGAGTTTGGGAAGCTAGCACCCCTATTCGGGAAACATTCACTCTATCATCACTCGGCGCTTCATTTGCTACACAATGCAGGGCTTTCTTGCGCCTTGCATTGGGGCATATTTGGCACGAAAGAGGCGCTACGTCTACTCGAAAAAATAGTTTCAGTCGCCGATCTAGCACACATACTCAACGGAACAGACAGGGAAAGCGAAAGACTACGCTTTGTGCTGCTTGAATCCCTGGCCGCATACAGCGGATCGGGGATTGAGGCCTTCGAGCTCAAGTTGCAAGATTCTGATTTGGATGCGCTTGATTCTGGCGAAGCATCGGATGTCGCGTGGGTACTTGCCGCTAGCGCATCGGTGGCTCGGGTGCGCCACAACCCGGGCGCTGAGCCAGCGGAAGGATCGAAGTACACATTCGATCACGAAGAACTCATGCGGGCCGCCAGCGATACTGAAGCACGATGTTGGCTTATCACTGCTGATGAGTTTGACAGCATGCTCGCGGTTCTAGGGGAAAGGCGAGGCCGGTTCAGTTGGCTCGGCGCGGTGGATGACGTTCCCCTTGCGATCATTGAACCGCGTTACATGCTGGGGTCCACCCATAGGGTCACGGGTGAGACAATGGAGATGCAGGTCTTCGGTATCTGTGCGGCTGGTTTCCATGACGCTCGTAATGAGGGTCCGATGTTCCTCGCTTCCCCGGGCTGGCGCTTGGAAGTGAACTCTGATGAAGTCCTTCTGGTGGACGGGTATGGAGGTCTTTGGGCTGTAGCCCAGGCGAGGCCGTCGCAACATTGGGTTACCAGGGCAAACGAGTGCGGCAGAGTGCGAGTACTCTATGGATTTGGATTCGATCTGCATCTCCGAGGAGAAGAGGATACTGATCGTCCGATCCAGGACTTCAGGGATGCGGCACAGCGGGGCTTTCTCTGTACTTCGCTCGTCCGATGGGGTGGATCTAGAGTGGTGCCCCCACACGTCAAAATGAGTCGCGGGCGAGCTCGTACACCGAAGAAACGAAATCGGCGCCGTAAGTGAAGTACGTAGGTCGGCGGAGCGGCTTTGGGCGGGAGCTGCTTTGGCGCGAGTGATCATGGCCCCGTAAGCTTCCGGCGCGTCGGGCAGTCTGTGGACCTGCCCGGTAAAGCACGACGTTGGGGCCATGATCTTCGAGGCTCGCGCCAAAGTGGCTGCCTAAAGCCGTGGAGCCGACCGCCCCAGCCACGACGTGTTCTGACCTCCGCTGGGCCGTCTCACCCATACCCCGGCCTGGTCTTCGCCCCTTGTGGGCGCGGACGGGCGACGGCGCGCGGCCCCGGTGACGAAGGCAAGGAGGGGCGGCGCGACGGCGACCGGCCGGCGCCGCCGCGCTGTGCGCGGCACCTCCGATCTGTGATCGGACTGCTTGCAGTTCAGGAGGCCGGGGCAACGGCGAGCGAAGCGAGCCCTTGATGATGTAGAGAAAGTCTTACCGCGCTAGTGACCTGGCATCGAGGAATCGATCATGCAGCCCGGCTCTTAGGCTCCTCGCCGTGCTCCAAGTAGACCGGAGCAGAGCTTCCCCTCGCCTCGACAGCCGCCCTGATGCGTCGGGCCAGGCGTGGGATCGTCCGCTCGGCCAGCTGGTCCGCAGAGACAAAGGCAAAGCTCTTTAGCTCGTCCGGCTGGAGCTTGATGCTCGCCAACCGGTCCTGACTGAGCTGACCGCCGTCGAACAGGTACAGCACCTTGTCGCCCTCGGCGTCGTTGGGGGCCCAGTCGACCGCGAGTAGGCGTCCGATGGGCGGGGTGATCCCCAGCTCCTCCTGGACCTCGCGGATGGCGGCGTGCAGCGGGGACTCGCCGGTCTCGACGTACCCGCCGGGGATCTCCCAGTAGTCCTTGTAGGAGGGCTCCACCATGAGGACCCGCCCGGCGGCATCAAAGAAGAGCGCACCCGCTGCCATGCGCGGGTGCGCCATCTTCGCTTCGTGTGCATTCGGCGCCATGCAGCCGAGGGTACCCAGGTCAGACCACGCGCAGCCTGTCGGCCAGGTCCGCCAGGTTCCGGCTCGGCCGGCCGCGCTGCCCTCGCACCCAGGTGAGCACCAGTTCCCGCGCCAGGTAGTGGCTCCGCACCTGCTCTGGTGCCCAGCTCTCTGCTTCGAGGACTTTGGCGAGCGCGTCGTCCATCCGGTTGTGGGCGCTGAGGGCCCGGGCTACCTCGAGGTTGTGCCGTGTACGGCGTTCCGTCGGCAGTCCGGTCGTGTCGATCTGCGGGCCCAGGTCGACCGCTACCTGCATGTCGCCCAGCTCGGCCGCCGTGGCCACTCGGTGAATGGCGACGTTCGTCGGCCCGAAGGCGGTCCAGACGTGGTTGGCGTCGGTGCCGAGTCGGTCGGCTGCCCGTTTCGCCTCGTCCAGGAAGGTCCGCGTCGTGGCCCGGTCGTCGGCACGGGCTGAGGCCATGGACCCGGCCAGGAACAGGGTCCCGTAGATGGACAGGAACTCGGGCGTTGCCTCCTGGAGACCCGGCCGGAGGTATTCGCCCGCGTCCCCGACCAGTTGTACGGCTGCGTCGAACCGGCCGTTGGACAGCAGGCAGTGTGCGACGGACCGGAAGAGGGAACCGGTGACGACCGGGTTGCCGGACTGCTGTGCTGCTGCCAGGCCGCGGTCGGCCGCGATCCATGCCAGGTCGGTCTCGCCGAGCTTGGTGAGCACCATGGCCGCGCCTTGGTACGTCATGGCCATCAGCTCGTGTGCCCGCTCTCGCTCCCGGCCCTGGTAGGACTGGGCGGCGATGAGTGCGTCGGCCAGGAGCAAGGGCAGGCGCCGGGTCGCGAAGCCGTAGCGCGATTCCTGGTAGGCGTCCCACACCTCTGCGACGTTGCGGCTCAGCTCGTCGAGCGATGTCGGCTCGCCTTCGGTGGCGACGCCCAGCAGGGGTGTCAGCTGGCGGTAGTTCATGAGGGCCGAGCGGAGTGCCGGCACCGTGCGGGTGCCGCTGTCGGGCGTCCATTCCAGGAGGGTGGGTTCGGCCAGGAGGTCGCCGAGCGTCACGTCCAGGGCGTCGGCGAGCGACTTGATGACCGAGAGCCGGTCCAGCTCGATGCGGTTGTTCTCCGCCTTGCTCAGCCAGTCGACCGTGCGGCCCACGAGTCCGGCCAGGACCTCTTGGGAGATCCCCCGCCTTCGGCGGTACCAAGCGACTCGTTCACCGATCGTCAGGTTCGTCGTCATTCCTCGCATGGCTAGAGCGTCTTCCCATCTCCCTATGGGACCCCGGAGGAATTTTCCGGGGTAGTGCGCCGCCTCGCCTCTAGCGTCGTAGCTACCCCGAGAGGTGGCCAGGCCGAACACGCGACGAAGGAGCCACGATGCCGCTGACGCCGGCCGAAGTGGTGGAGCTGACCCGAGAAGTGAAGGAGCTGGCCGAGGAGGTGAACGTCATCGCACACCGTGCTGACGAGCTGGTCAGCCGTCTTGCGGCTGCCTTCGCACCAGTTGCTCAAGCTGATCCATCCGCTCCGCGAGCCGACGCACCTCGCGTCGTACGTCGGACAGATAACCGGCGATCTCCTCGAACTCCGGGCTGTGCTTCGTCTGACGGGGCTCCTCGGGGAGGGTGACGAAACTGCCCTTGCCCTGGTGGGAGATCGCGTAGCCGTCTTCACGTAGCCGGGAGATCGCCTGGCGGGCCACGGTCCGCGAGACGTCGTGGTCGTTCATCAGCTCGGTCTCGGACGGCAGTTTGGTGCCGGGTTCCAGCTCTCCCTGCCGGATGCGCCTCTTGAAGTCGTCGGCGATCTCCAGGTACTTCGCCCGCCCGGTGAACTCGGCCATAGCCCCTCTCAGTGCTTGTCGCACTAAGTGCAGCACATCCAACCGACACCCGTCGAGAAGCACTTGACGTACTAAGTGTGTCAGGTGGACTCTCGTGACAGGTCGACGTACTAAGTACGTCAAGTTCCGATCTCTAGGAGCGCACTCATGCGTCAGATCCCCGTCGACACCTCCGCGGCGACCGTGATGGTCGCCAAGACCCCGCAGCCCAAGGTCAAGGACCGCCGTACCGGCGAGATCGCCACCGACGTCGAGACCGGCGCGAAGCTGATGACCGTGGACGTGATGTTCGCGGCCAACGACGAGGTGGAGATCCTGTCCATCACCGTCCCCGAGCCGGGCATCTCCGGTGAGCTGACCATGGGTACCCCGGTCGCGCTCACGGGCCTGATCGCCCGGCCGTGGGAGAACGACTTCAACGGTCAGAAGCGGCACGGCATCGCCTTCCGCGCCGTCGCGGTCACGTCCCTTGTCGCCGCTGCCGCGAACTCCAAGGCGGCCTGATCATGACCGCGTTAACGGTCGCTGTGGTGCTGGTCGTCGCCGCTGCGGGTCTCCTGCGGTGGCGGCGCCCCGCCTGGTACTGGATGACCTTCGGCGTCACCCTGGCGAGCCTGCGGGTCCTGGTCCGCTACGCCTCCGTCATGGACGCCTGCGGGCTGACGGTCCCGCCCTCGCGCTGGCGTCTGGCTCTGGCCCGGGTCACCAACCGGCCCGTGCCGGAATCCCGTCCACCGCGCATCCTGCGCTTCCGCCCGACCCGGACCGGCCTGGTCCTGCGGCTGGGACTGCGCCCCGGCCAGGACGCCTTCGACGTCGCCGCCGCCTCGGACCGGCTTCGGCACTCGTTCTCGATGTACGGAGTCACCTCGCGTGAGGTGCGCTCGGGGGTCGTGGAAGTGCGGATGACCGGCTACGACGTTCTCAAGCGGGTGCAGATGCCCGCCAAGGTCGACACCCGGCCGATGCGTGTGCCGGTCGCCCTGCGCGAGGACGGCTCGGTGCACTACCGCGACTACCGCGCCGTCCCGCACGCCCTCACCCTCGGCGCCACCGGGTCGGGTAAGTCCGTCTATCAGCGCAACCTCGTTGCCGGGCTGGCCCCGATGGACGTCGCCCTGGTCGGCATCGACTGCAAGCAGGGGGTTGAGCTGTTCCCGCTGGCCCGCCGGTTCTCCGCCCTCGCTGACAACCCCGACACCGCCGCCGAGCTGCTGGACGCGCTCGTGTCCCGCATGGAAGGGATCTACCAGCTCATCCGGGCCGAACAGCGCATCACCGCCGCGGTACCGGACGCCGAGATAGCCGCCGACATCTGGGACCTGCCCGACCACCTGCGACCGGTACCGGTCGTGGTCCTGGTCGACGAGGTCGCCGAACTCGCCCTGTTCGCCACCAAGGACGAGGAGAAACGGCGCGACCACATCATCACCGCCCTGGTCCGCCTCGCCCAGCTCGGCCGCGCGGCCGGCATCTACCTCGAAATCTGCGGCCAGCGCTTCGGCTCCGAACTCGGCAAGGGCATCACCATGCTCCGCGCCCAGCTCACCGGCCGCACCGCCCACCGCGTCAACGACGAGACCTCCGCCAACATGGCCTTCGGCGACATCTCCCCGGACGCCGTCCTCGCCGCCATCCAGATCCCCGCAGAACGGCGCGGCCTTGCCATCTCCGGGGATGTCACTGGGGGCTGGCACCGCATCCGCGCCCCGCACACCTCGCTCCGGCAGGCAGTCAACACCTGCAACCGGCACGCAGACCGCACCCCGGACCTGCCCGAGCTGGCCCCCTTCCGGCCGCAGTTGACCGCTACCGCTGCAACCGCAGTGCCGCAGTCCAAGACGGCTCCTGCCACGGCCTGACCACCCCGCTCCCCGGTCGGCGCGACCGCTTCGCGCCAGGTCCCTACCCCTTCCATGCCTGATCCCAGAAAGGCCCTCCCGATGTTCTGCGAGCACTGCGGCGACCTCGACGGCGCCGAGACCGGTACCGACCACGACGAACGCGACTGCCCCTGGTACGAGACCGCCGACGACGACACCCCGGAGGACTGACGCCATGTGCCCCGACTGCGAGGACTTCGCCCGCACCGTCCTGCTCCTGGGCCAGCTCGCCCTCTACGCCGGCACCACCGGCGCCGACCTCGACTTCGTGGACGCCGTCAGCCCGTCCCTGGCCGCCTCGCTCCCGCAGCCGCCGACCGGTGAGGAGTCCTGATGGCCGCCCGTCACGGTCTGCGCGTCGACGCCGTCCTGGTCCAGGCCGTCATCGCCGGAGCCTTGTCCTTCGCCCACCTGCACGACCTGGCCGCCGCTGCCGGACAGGACGGCTGGAAGGCCTGGGCCTACCCCGTCTCCGTCGACCTGCTCCTGGTCGCCGCCTGGCGACGGCTCCGCAACGAGGGCCCGTCCCGCTTGGCCTGGTGCTGGTTCCTCATCGCCCTGTTCGCCTCGCTGGGCGCGAACGTCGCCACCGCCGGGTTCCTCGACCTGACCGACCCGCCCGCGCTGCTCCGCCTCGGCATCGCCGGATGGCCCGCCCTGGCCTTCCTCGGCGGCACCCTTCTCGCCCACTCCGCCAAGCAACCGACGACCGAACCGCCGGCACCCGCCCCGGCCCCGGAACCCGACATCGCGAACGACCAGGAACCGGCCCCCGAACCCGCCCCGGGCCTGGAGGCCGCCCCGGACCCGGTGGAGGAACCTCCGGCGCCTCCGTCCGCCGACCCGGTGCCCGCGGTTCCCGCCGTCCTGGTCGACCACGCCCGCAAGGTCGCCGCCGACTACCGCGACCGCACCGGCGCCCCCATCGACACCGACACCCTGCGCGCCCGCCTCGGCGTCCCGCCCCACCTCGCCGACGCCATCGCCGCCCAGCTCGCCTGACCCGGAAGGAGAACCCTGCCGCCATGCCCGCCCGCGACAACTTCCACTCCGTGATGCGGATCGGTCCCGTGCAGATCGGCACTCACCGCGACCGCAACGGCCGGACCAAGTACGCCGCCGTGTGCACCGCCGACCGCTGCGGCTGGTCCGCCGACTACTTCAGCCAGACCGCCGCCCAGCTCGCCGCCCGTACCCACCGCTGCCGCGTCCGCTAGGAGACACCGCCGTGCAGGTCCCGCTCTGGTTCGCTCTCGCCGTCGTCGGCTACCTCGGCGTCAAGTTCCTCCGCCCGCCCTGGTGGCTCGTCGCCGTCCTCCTCCTCGGCGGCTACCTCCTCGCCGACAGCGTCCTCGCCCCCGCCATCGACACCGCCCTCACCAAGTAGCGAAGGGAGAACCGCCATGCTCCGCCCGAAGATCCCGACCATGCCCACACCGACCGGACTCGTCTCCCCGCCCACCGTCATCGAGCCGACCACCGTGGTCCAGCACCACCCGGCGCCCGTCCCGGCTCGGGCCGCCCAGGTCCCCTCCCGGCCCACCGTCCAGCTCACCCCGGGAGCCGTCCTCGCCCTCGTCGGCGGCGGCACGGCCGTGGTCCTGGTCGTCGGTGCCGTCCTGGTCTCGATGCTCCTGGCCGTCGCCGTCACCGGCGCGTCCGTCGCCGTCTGCGCCGTGGTGATCCGCTCGCTCATCTCCTCGCAGCACCGCCGCTGAGCGGTCCCAGGGGCGACGCACAAGCCGCCAAGCACGCCGCCGCTCCTGGGACCGGGTTCCGCCAAGCCAACCGCCATCGCCAAGGGACAAAGACATGGACCTGCACATGGCCGCGAGCATCGTGCCGTTACTCGGCTGGGCCGTGCACGGCGGCATCCTCACCCGCCGCCTCGTATCCGCCCGCCGCGACCCGCTCACCGGCCTGCTCACCCGCGCCGGATGGACCACCCGCGCCGAACACTGCATCCGCCGGCACCCGACCGCCGCCGTCCTCCTGGTCGACCTCGACCACTTCAAGACCCTCAACGACACCCACGGCCACGCCGCCGGGGACGCCGCCCTCGTGGAGATCGCCGCCCGGCTGCGCGCCTGGTGCGGACGCAACGGCACCGCCGGCCGCCTGGGCGGGGACGAGTTCGTCGCCGTGATCCGGGACCTTGCCGCCGTCGACCTCGACGCGCTGACCGTCGCACTGCACCGGCCGCTGCCCTACGCCGGGACGTCGCTCCCGCTGGCCGCTTCGGTCGGCGTCTGCCCCGTCGCAGAGCTGGCGGTTCCGCTCCTCACGGACGCGCTCGCCGCCGCCGACGCGGCCATGTACGCGGCCAAGGGCCGTACCCGCAGGGGCTCCCGCGCCACTCGCTGAAAGGCCACCGGGTGGCGCACAAGCCGCCAAGCACGCCGCCACCCGGGGCCGTTCCTTCCAACCGCGATCGAAAGGAACCACCATCATGGCCCACCACACCCCGCCCCCGCCGAGGATCTGCCCGGCCTGCGACGGCTTCGCCTCCGTCGCCGTCACCCTCGGCGGCCGCGACCACCGGGGCCACCTGCGCACCATCACCGCCCACTGCCCGGCCTGCCAGGGCACCGGCACCACCCGCCCCGCCCGCCGGCAGGGGGTGAACGTCTGATGCCCCGCCGCTGGAGCCTCGGAGTCGACCGCATCCTGTCCGACGAACTGGACGGCGACTACGACCGCCTGAAGAAGACCGCCAAAGCCCACCAGCTGCACGACACCGACCGGGCCACCAAGCCCGGCCGCCACGGCCGCTCCTCCAACACCGCCGCGAGCGAGGACGCCAACACCCCGCAGAAGCGAGGTTGGCGCCGTTGACCCCGAAAGCCCTGCTCGACCCGACCACCCTCGGCGACCTGCTGAGGGTGGCTTCGGCCTCTGACTACCACCGCTGGCAGGAACAGATCCGCCGCACCGGCGGCTGCGCCGACCCCATCCACCTGACCGGCTGGGTCCTGCACAAGGACAAGACCACCGGCGAGACCCTGCACCACTACTCCACCGAGGGCGAACCCGGCGGACGGCTCCGCCTCGCCTGCGGCAACCGCCGCGCCTCCCGCTGCCCCTCCTGCGCCTGGACCTACGCGGGCGACACCTACCACCTCATCCGCGCCGGACTCGCCGGGGACGACCGCCGCGACATCCCCGCCACCGTCCGCGACCATCCCCGCGTCTTCGCCACCCTCACGGCCCCCTCGTTCGGCCGCGTCCACAACCGGCCTGATCGGGGCGTCTGCCACTGCGGCACCCGCCACGCCGCCGACGACCCCGCACTCGGCACGGCCCTCGACCCGGAGACGTACGACTACGCGGGCGCGGTGCTCTTCAACAACCACGCCGGACAGCTCTGGCAGCGCTTCACCAACCGGCTCCGCCGTGAGATCGCCGCCCGCGCCGGCCTCTCACAGCGGGAGCTGAAGGAATGCGCCCGGCTGTCCTACGGCAAGGTCGCCGAGTTCCAGAAACGCGGCGCCCTGCACTTCCATGCCGTGATCCGCCTCGACGGACCGGAAGGCCCGGACACCCCGCCGCCCACCTGGGCAACGATCGACGTCCTCACCGACGCGATCCGCGCCGCCGCCACGCACTCCTACACCTCGGTCTCCGTCCCGGCCGTCGCCGACCAACCGGCCCGGACCTTCCGCTGGGGCCGACAGCTCGACGTCCGACCAGTCAAGGCCTTCGGGGACGGCTCCGACATCACCGAGCAGGCCGTCGCCTCCTACGTCGCCAAGTACGCCACCAAAGCCGCCGAGAACACCGGCACCCTCGACCGCCGCATCGGCGAACTCTCCGAACTCGACCGCCACGGCGTCCCCGACCACACCCGCCGCCTGATCGAAGCCTGCAAGCTCCTCGACCCGCTGTACCCGGACCGGCGCCTCTGGGCCTGGGCGCACATGCTCGGCTTCCGCGGCCACTTCTCCTCCAAGTCCCGCCGCTACTCCACCACCCTCGGCGCTCTCCGCCAGGCCCGTGCCGACTACCGCGCCGCGCAGGAACACGCCGTCCTCGGCCTCGACGACCAGGAGCCGGACACCGTCCTCGTCCTGGCCGACTGGCAATACGCCGGCCACGGCCACACCCCCGGCGAATCCGTCCTCGCCGCCACCATCGCCCGCGACCTCCAACTCAACCGCGAAACCGCCCGCGAAGCCCTGCAAGACCTGCTCCTGGAAGGAGCCGCCGCATGACCGTCCCCACGCTTCCCGAGCGGTACCTGACTCCGGCCGACGTCGCCGAGCTGCTCGGCGTTCCGGTCGAGACGCTGTACCAGTGGCGTCGCAAGCGCACCGGCCCCCGCGGCTTCCGCGTCGGCCGGCACCTGCGCTACGACCCCAGCGACGTGCGCGCCTGGGTCGGCTCCCTCATGGAAGGGGCCGCGTAATGGCCGGGCACATCCAAGACCGCTGGTACAAGACCGAGGCCGCCCCGGACGGGAAGACCCGCAAGGTCAGGACAGACCGCTACGGCACCGGCATGCGATACCGCGCCCGCTACGTCGGCCCTGACGGGACCGAGAAGTCCAAGAGCTTCCCCGATGGCAAGAAGCGGCTCGCTGACCAGTGGCTCGCCCGTATCGAGGCGGACATGTCGCGTGGCCAGTACGTCGACCCTGACGCCGGGAAGGTCACCTTTCAGCAGTACGCCGCTGAGTGGCTGACCGGGCAGACGACCGACCCGACGACTCGTGAGAACACGGAGCGCCGTCTTCGCCTGCATGCCTTCCCGTACCTCGGAAACCGTCCGCTCTCCTCGCTCCAGCCGTCCGACATCCGTGCCTGGATGCGCAAGCTGGAGGACACGGGAAGCGCCGGATCGTCCCGTCGTGTGATCTTCGGGAACGTCTCGGCGGTGCTCTCCGCCGCTGTTGACGATGGTCGCCTCGCGCGTAATCCCTGCCGAGCGGGCTCGGTCCGGCGCCCGAAGCTCTCCCCTGGACGTGTTACTCCGTGGTCTGCCGACCGGGTGTTCGCCGTGCGGCGGGGGCTGCCTGAGCGGTTCCGGGCCATGGTCGATGTCGGAGCCGGTTGCGGACTTCGGCAAGGGGAGATCTTCGGGCTGCCCGTTGACGAGGTGGATCCGCTGTCCGGGGTCCTGCATGTCACCCAGCAGGTCAAGATCGTGGACCGGAAGCTGGTCTTCGCTCCGCCGAAGAACGGCAAGCTCCGCGACGTGCCGCTGCCGGACTCGGTCGCCTTCGCGCTCGCCGAGCACATGACGGCCTTCCCGCCGGCCGAAGTCACGTTGCCCTGGATGCGCCCCGACGGAGAGCCGGTGACCAAGCTCCTGTACTTCACTGCCGCTGATGGCGGGGCGGTCTGGCGCAGCGCCTTCAACGCGCATGTCTGGAAACCCGCCCTCGCCGCTGCGGGGGTGATCCCCAAGCCCGGGCCGGGCGAGCGGTACAAGGAGGCCCGCGAAGACGGCATGCACGCGCTGCGGCACTTCTACGCATCGGTTCTCCTCGACGCAGGGGAGAGCATCAAGGCCCTGAGCGCCTACCTCGGCCATGCCGACGCCGGGTTCACGCTCCGCACCTACACCCATCTCATGCCGAGCAGCGAGACGCGTACGCGGAAGGCTGTCGACGCGATGTACCGCACGGCCCACAAGGCTCCTACGGCCCCCTGACGGCCCACGGGTTCGGCCCTCGCCCCTGATCTCCGGGAAACCGCTGGTCAGGGGCATTCTCGTCCTGTTCGTGGACTACTTTAACTAGAACTGGTTTCAATAGGAGGGTGCGCATGGACATGCTTGAACTGATGGCGTGGCTGGCCGAGCGTGGAGTCACGACCGTGTTCAAGGTCGACGGCGACCGCATGATCGAGCACCGGAAGGCGTGGACGGTCGTCGTCAGCGGCGGCCCTCTGGGCGAGGATTCCTTCTTTCGCACCGACCTGGCCACGGCTGACGCATGCCTGGACGCGTTGCTCGCACACCTGGAGAGCAAGGGCCTGTCGCCGTTCGGGTGATCGGCTCGCTTCCCGCCCTGTCCGTGGACTACTGCAAGTAGAACTGGTATCAGTTCTGAAACGGCGTCAGAAACGGCGGATGCGGTGCGGCGGGAGGCAGTCGGCCATGACCGAGCTCGTGGAACACGGACAGCTGCTCATCGGCGGGGAGTGGACCGACCCGCTGGGCCGGGACGTCATCGAGGTGATCTCGCCGCACACCGAGGAGGTCATCGGCCGGGTGCCGCACGCGTCCCGGGCCGACGTCGACCGGGCCGTGGCCGTCGCGCGCCGCGCCTTCGACGAGGGGTCCTGGCCCCGGGCCTCGCTGGAGGAGCGGATCGCGG
The DNA here is from genome assembly GCF_040645015.1 of Streptomyces sp. NPDC046881. NCBI lineage: Bacteria > Bacillati > Actinomycetota > Actinomycetes > Kitasatosporales > Streptomycetaceae > Streptomyces > Streptomyces sp. NPDC046881. The sequence continues at coordinate 39,329 of NZ_JBEYXJ010000005.1, forward strand.
TCGTCACCCGCATCAAGGACGGCATCGCCGCCCGGCACGAGGAGATCGCCCGGGTGATCTCCTCGGAGAACGGCTCCCCTTACTCGTGGAGCGTCCTCGCCCAGGCGCTCGGCGCGATGATGGTGTGGGACGCGGCGATCCGGGTCGCCCGGGACTTCACCCACGAGGAACGCAGGGACGGCGTGCTGGGCCCGATCCTGGTCCGGCGGGAACCGGTGGGCGTGGTCGCCGCCGTCGCGCCCTGGAACGTCCCCCAGTTCGTCGCCGCCGCCAAGCTGGCCCCCGCGCTGCTGGCCGGCTGCACGGTCGTCCTCAAACCGTCCCCGGAGTCCCCGCTGGACGCCTACCTCCTCGGCGAGATCGCCCGCGAGGCCGGGCTCCCCGAGGGCGTGCTGTCCATCGTTCCCGCCGACCGCGAGGTCAGTGAGTACCTGGTCGGCCACCCCGGCGTCGACAAGGTCTCCTTCACCGGCTCGGTCGCGGCCGGCAAACGCGTGATGGAGGTCGCCGCCCGCAACCTCACCCGGGTCACCCTGGAGCTGGGCGGCAAGTCGGCGGCGCTGGTGCTGCCGGACGCGGACCTGGCGGCGGCCGTCTCCGGGATCGTCCCGGCGGCCTGGATGAACAACGGGCAGGCCTGCGTGGCCCAGACCCGCATCCTCGTCCCGCGCGCCCGCTACGTCGACTTCGCCGACGCCTTCGCGCAGGCGGCGCGCGCCCTCGTCGTGGGGGACCCGCTCGACCCGGCCACCCAGGTCGGCCCGCTGGTCGCCCGGCGCCAGCAGCAGCGGAACCTGGACTACATCCGCATCGGCCAGGAGGAGGGCGCCAAGATCCTCACCGGCGGCGGCCGCCCGGAGGGCCTGGAGCGCGGCTGGTACGTCGAGCCCACCCTCTTCGGCGACGTCGACAACTCCATGCGCATCGCCCGCGAGGAGATCTTCGGCCCGGTCATCTGCCTGATCCCGTACGGCGACGAGGCCGAGGCCGTGCAGATCGCCGACGACTCCGACTACGGCCTGTCCGGAAGCGTGTGGACGGCGGACCTCGGGCACGGCATCGACATCGCCCGGCGGATCCGCACCGGCACCTACTCGGTCAACACCTTCAGCCTCGACATGCTCGGCCCGTTCGGCGGCTACAAGAACTCCGGCCTGGGGCGGGAGTTCGGCCCGGAGGGGTACGGCGCGTACCTGGAGCACAAGATGATCCACCTCCCGGCGGGGGCGTAGCCCATGGGCGACCGCTGGCACGTGGAGGTCGACCGGTCGCTCTGCATCGGCTCGGCCCAGTGCCTCCACCACGCCCCGGCTGGCTTCCGCCTCGACCCCGCCCGCCAGTCCCGCCCGACCGCCCCGGACACGGACGCCAACGAACGGATCCTGGCAGCGGCCGAGAACTGCCCGGTGGAGGCGATCGTGATCACCCTGCGGGACAACGGGGAGGCGGTGTTCCCGCCGGAGGACTAGGCACCCGCCCCGCATGTTGGTAAATGGTGGCAATTGAACGGTTCCGTCACCGGTGTCCCGTTCTATGCTGGTACCAGCCTACGAGGCGAGTGAGGGAGCCCCACCGGAGTAGCCGACTTGGGCGAGACGCAGAAGCATCCGCCCGTGCCGACAGCGACGGAAGGGCTGAGAGGCCGGAAGGCAGCAGTCAGGCCGTACGGCGACCCCCATCACCTGATCCGGACCATACCGGCGAAGGGAACCCGTCTCGTAGGTCCTTCCGTGTGTCACGGGCCGCGCCAGGCGCGCTCCACCTGCTCGAACCGTCCGGCGTAGGCGTCCGGCGGCAGGGCCGCGCGGAGGTGGGGGAGGTCGGAGGGGCGCAGGAGGCCGAAGGCCGCCGGCGGCAGCGCGGCGAGGACCTGTGCCGTGCGGGCGGCCAGCCAGTCGTGCAGCCCCAGCTCCGCCGCGAGGCGCAGGAGACCGATGAGGGCGGCGGGGTGCGTGGCGCCGGCCTCGGGCAGGTCCAGGCTGTCGAGCAGCCGGTCGAGGCGGTCGGCGGCGGCCGTGCCGGTCGGGCGGCCCGACCAGCGCCACGTCCGGGTGGAACGGCTCAGGCGGGTGATCTCCAGCAGGGACCGCAGGGGCGTCGGAGCGTCCCGGGCGAGGAGCGTGAGCAGCAGGGCCGACGTGTCGGCCAGGCGGGCACTTCCGCGGTCCATGGCGTGGGCCACGCAGTCCAGGAGCGCGTGCTCCATGCGTTCCGTGACGCGCACCTCTCCCTCGCTCAGCACGTGCCGCAGCAGGGAGAGGACGGACTCGAGAGCCTCGTCGTCCAGGTCGGGGGCGTCGTGGACGAGCTGGCGGAGCACGGCTTCGAGGTAGGCGGTGCGTTCGTCCGACTCGGGCCCCAGCGAGTGGTGCAGGCATTCGGTGTACAGGTCGGGCAGCGCCTCGGGCTCGTAGACGTCGCGGGTCAGCAGGGCGAGCAGCGGCTGGAGCGCCGACCGGTGCCCGGTGCCGGCGAAGTCGGCGGTGAGGGAGAGGGCGGTCGGGAACCGGAGCAGCACGGGAAAGCCGACGTGCACCAGCTTCTCGGTGTCGCGGTCGCCGGCGAACGAGACCCGCCTGATCAGATCCGTGACGTGCCGCGTGGAGGCCGGCCACCGCTCCAGCGCGGCGGACAGCGGTCTGGTCCGGCGGGGCGGATACGTCCGGAGCGACCCGTTGAGCACATGGTCCGTGAGCGGAGCCCGCTGCATGGTGATCTCCACATCCGGCCGCTGTGCGCCCCGCTGGCCCGGATCGGGGCGCCGGCAGCGCTCGACGTGGAGCGTCGACGTCAGCGCGGCCCAGGACTCCACGGACAGCTGCCCCTGCCACTGCAGCGCGTGGCGCCGCCACCCGTCCGCCGCGTCCCCCTCCCCGTCGCAGTCCCCGTCCCCGTCGGTGTCGACGAGCTGCGAGCCGAGCACCGTACCCGCCGCCAGTACGGCGATCAGCAGGAGGTTCACCTCGTACACGGCGTCCCGGTACGCCCTGCGCAAGCGCACCGGCGCGTAGGCGACGGGCCTGCGGGCCCCGCAGTCCCATCCGGCGGCGCGGAACAGGCCGACCAGGGCCGGCACCAGGGCGGCACGGGCGCGGTCCGCCGGCCAGGCCGCGAGCATGTCCCGCAGGTTCTGCACGAGTTGCGCCCGGTCGGTGAGCGGGGCGAAGGACAGCAGTGCGTACAACTCGCCGTCGTCCGGCGGCTGGGGGCCCGTGACGAGGCGGCGCAGCGCCTGCTCGATCAGCCGGGCGGCCAGGTGCTCGCCGAAGGTCGCGTGCATGAACTCGTAGCTGCGCAGCCGCTCCTCCGTGACGACGGCCTGCGCCTCGTGCACGAAGAAGAAGCGGCCGAACAGCAGTCCCGAACCGTCGTCCGCCGCGCCGGGTGCCGAGGCGCCGAGTGCCCGCAGGTCCCGGTCGGCGTCCTCGCCGCTGATCGCCTGGGCACCCCGGTGGAACATCGAGAGGGCGACCACGGACAGCCGGTGCAGTTCGCGGTCGACGGCGCCGGCCGTCTCGGCCGGGGGCAGCGGGCCGTCCTTGTCGACCTGGCGGCGGACGAACTCCCGCAACAGCCGGTCGTACAACTGTGTGCGGTTGATGTCCTCGTTCCCCGGCAGGCGCAGGGCGTTGCCGGTGGAGTCGTACAGCGCCAGCATGAGCAGGAGCAGTGGCTGCGCGGCCAGGTCCCGGTGCGGGAGGACGACCTCCAGGGTCAGCGGCGGCTGCGCGCACCGGGCGAAGTGATCGCGGTTGGTGGCGTTCCAGACGGCGAGCCACCGTTCGATCTCCGGCTCGTCGAAGGGTTCCAGGCGGATCACCTGGCTGGCGTACGGGATGTCCGCGCGGTCGGCGACCACCGTGCGGCTCGTCACGATCACGATCAGCGGGCGGCCGAGCCCCGCCTCCCGCCTCTGGAACTCCTTGATCTCCTGCAGATAGCCCCACTGATGCCCGTGACCGAGCTTGTGGGCACCCGCCTGGAGCAGTTCGTCGAAGCCGTCGAGCAGGACCACGGGGAGGGGGCCGTCGGGCTCCTGGTCGTACCAGTCCGGCCAGGTCGCATCCCGTCCCGTGTGGCGCTTCAGGGCGTGTTCCAGCTGGGTCTGGAGGTCCGCCTCGGCCGGTGCGTGCCGCAACTCCACCCGCAGGGGGCGGAACTCGCCGGCCGGCAGCCGGGCCGTCAGCAGCTTCGTGAGCAGGGACTTCCCGGCGCCCGGGTGGCCGAGCACGACGAGCGGCGCCAGCAGCGCGGGCAGGCCGAGGACGTGGGCGGCGAGGAACCGCTCGATGTCGTCGTGCAGGGGCCGCCGGTCCCACCACTTGTCCGAGGCGACCCCGGCCCGTGCGCTCCGGGACGGCTCCGCGAGCCGGTAGCGCGGGGTGACGTAGCCGTCCGCGAGGCTGGGCAGCCGCGGGCCCGGGCCGTCGATGGACGCGATCGGGGCCCGGAGCACCGCTCCGGCGGGTGCGCGGTCCGCCGGCCGGCCGGCGCATTCCGACAGGAGGTCACCGAGTCCGGCCAGCCCCAGGGGAGCGGGACCGGCCGCCCGGCCGCCACCGACGGCCGAGGGCACGCCCGCCACCAGCGCGAACTCGGGGCAGGCGGCGGCCAGTACGGTCGCCAGGCGCTGGTACTCGGCGGTGATGCGGGACGCCTGGACGGCGTCGCCGCCGGTCCTGAAGGGCGCGAGCGGGGAGGCGTGGGTCCCGTGGGTGCCGTCCGCCAGGTCCCGGATCAGCGGGTAGGCGTCGGCGAGGTTCGTGGACCGCACCACCGCGGCGGCCACCAGCACCACGCGCGCGGCCTGGACGAGTGCGGCGCGTTCGACCCCCCGGACCGCCCGTACGCGGGCCGGGAGGTGGCGCAGGAGGCGGGCCAGGGCACGAGGCTCCTCGTGGGGGCCTCGTGGCGGGGTCATCAGGGTGTCCACCACAGCCATCAGCTGCTCGCGGCCCCCGGCCAGCAGCCGCACCGCCTCCCCGACGCCCATCTCGACGCAGTCCGTCGCGTGGACGCGCGGCGTGGGCACCGACGCCGGCGGCGCGGGAAGCCGCTCGGCCCGCTCGGGCGCCGTCTCCGCCGTCCGCTCCAGCTCCGCGTGCCTGCTCTTCCAGTACCCGGCGTCGAGGTTCATCCCGGGAGGCGGCGGCTGGGGTCCGTTCCGCTCGGCGCACAGGCCCACGATCCTCCGGACGACGTCCCAGTCCGGCACCCTGCGCCGCCGACCGTTGAGCAGCTCCGAGACCGTACTGGTGCTGCGCAGCCCGAGCACCTCGGCGATCTCGCCCTGCGACACACGGCACTTGCGCACCAGAAGGCGCAGTTCGGCGCAGAAGTCCGCGACGGGACCCGCCGGTGGTGCTGCCAACTCCCCACCCCTTCGGTGCGATTCGGCGGATGTCTCCGAAGGGTACGGCCCGACCTGCGGGTTTCGCCCGGAGTTCGGGGGGATTCGGAGTACGGCCGGGTGGGTGCGCCAGGGAGCGAAGGTCGTCGTGCACGCCGTCGGTCGTTCGTCCCGGAGGGAACGCCATGATCTTTCAGCTGCCGGTCGCCGTTCAGCTGCCCGTCCTGCTCGCCGCGCTCGTCTTCCTCGCCGTCTACGCCGGGGTCGTCCTGCCCGCCGTGTGGTCCCGCCGGCCGGCCCGGCGTACCGCGGCGCTCAGGGTGCTCGACCGGCTCCTGGGGGCGCTGCGGCGCTGGCGACGGGGGTGACCGGAGGCGAGGACCGGCTTCGTGAGGCCGGTCAGCTGCGCGCGGCCGGGTCCGTCAGGTCGATCAGGCGGCACACCGTCTCGATGTCGATCTTCACCTGGGCGATGGAGGCGCGGCCCGACAGCCAGGTGATGAGGGCCGAGTGCCAGGTGTGCTCGATGACCCGGACCGCGGAGAGCTGCTCGGGGGTCGGATCCGCCAGACCCATCGCGTCCAGGATGATCGCGGTGGTCTGGCGGGAGACCTGGTCGACCTCCGGCGAGACGCTGCGGTCGGCGAAGGTGAGCGCGCGCACCATCGCGTCCGCCAGGTGCGGCTCGCGCTGCAGCGCCCGGAACGCGCGCATCAGGGTCTCGGCGACGCGCTCGGCCGCCGTGTCGCCCGCGGGCGGCTTCTTGCGCAGGGTGCCGTGCATGTGCTCCAGCTGGTCCTGCATCGTGGCGACCAGCAGGTGCACCTTGGACGGGAAGTAGCGGTACAGCGTGCCGAGGGCCACCTGGGAGGACTCGGCGACCTCGCGCATCTGCACCGCGTCGAACCCGCCCCGGCTGGCCAGCTGCGCGCTGGCGTGCAGGATCCTGCGCCGGCGGGCCTCCTGTCGCTCCGTGAGGGGTGACGAGGCCGGGCGCGAGGTGCTGGCTTCCGCAGGCATGGGTCCCGTTCCGTGACAGTCGGTGAGGGTGTCTGTAGGGCTCGTGATCAGACAGGATGGCAGGGCCGCGCGCCGTGGCGCGAATCACCTGATCCACTGCTCACAGCGCCCCTACCTGCCGGTAGATTCAGAGCCTCTTGAACGATCAAGTCTGAAACTTGTTCTAGATTAGCGTCCCGTCGTAGTCTCGCGGGACAGTGCAGGCAGAAGGGGGCACGGAGTGACCGCTGAGGCCCGGGAAGCGGGTGCCGGAAACGGACCCGTTGCCGGTGGGGGCCCCTCCCGCCCGAGCGCAGCCGAGGGTGGGGGAGAGCGACCGCTCCGCATCGCGCTCCTCACCTACAAGGGGAACCCGTTCTGCGGGGGACAGGGTGTCTACGTACGGCACCTCTCGCGCGAGCTGGCCCGGCTCGGCCACCGCGTCGAGGTCATCGGCTCGCAGCCGTACCCCGTCCTCGACGAGGGCTACCCCGGCCTCACCCTCACCGAGCTGCCCAGCCTCGACCTCTACCGCCAGCCCGACCCCTTCCGCACCCCCAAGCGGGACGAGTACCGGGACTGGATCGACGCCCTGGAGGTCGGCACCATGTGGACCGGCGGCTTCCCCGAGCCGCTGACCTTCTCGCTGCGCGCCCGCCGGCACCTGCGCGCCCGGCGCGGCGAGTTCGACGTCGTCCACGACAACCAGACCCTCGGCTACGGCCTGTTGGGCGACATCGGCGCCCCCCTGGTCACCACGATCCACCACCCCATCACCGTGGACCGGCAGCTGGAGCTGGACGCCGCCGGCACCTGGCAGCGCCGCTACTCGGTGCGCCGCTGGTACGCCTTCACCCGCATGCAGAAGCGCGTCGCCCGCCGGCTGCCCTCGGTCCTCACCGTCTCCGGCAGCTCCCGCCAGGAGATCGTGGACCACCTCGGCGTCCGCGACGACCGCGTCCACGTCGTCCACATCGGCGCCGACACCGACCTGTTCGCGCCGAATCCGGCCGTCCCCGAGGTGCCGGGCCGGATCGTCACCACCTCCAGCGCGGACGTCCCGCTGAAGGGGCTGGTGTTCCTCGTGGAGGCGCTCGCCAAGGTGCGCACCGAGCACCCGGCCGCGCACCTCGTCGTCGTCGGCAAGCGCCCGCAGGAGGGCCCGGTCGCGCAGGCGATCGAGCGGTACGGCCTCGCGGGCGCCGTCGACTTCGTCAAGGGCATCTCCGACGCCGAACTGGTCGACCTGATCCGCTCCGCCCAGGTGGCCTGCGTGCCCTCCCTGTACGAGGGCTTCTCGCTGCCCGCCGCCGAGGCCATGGCCACCGGCACCCCGCTGCTCGCCACCACCGGCGGCGCGATCCCCGAGGTCGCCGGCCCGGACGGGGAGACCTGTCTGGCCGTACCGCCCGGCGACGCGGGCGCGCTGGCCGCCGGGCTCGTCCGGCTGCTCGGCGATGCGGAGCTGCGGGTGCGGCTGGGCCGGGCGGGCCGCGAACGGGTGCTGCGCAACTTCACCTGGGCCCGCGCCGCCGAGGGCACGGTCGCCCACTACCGCGAGGCCATCGCCCGCTCCGCGGGCCCCCACCGCCCCGCGGCCGGCCACAGCCGTCCCGCGGCCCCGACCACCGGCCGCTCCGCGGCCCCGGCAAGTGTTGCAGGCGTCTCCTCCGAAAGCAGGGCCACGTGCTGACCGTCGACTTCTCCCGGTTCCCGCTCGCCCCCGGCGACCGTGTCCTGGACCTCGGCTGCGGAGCCGGCCGGCACGCCTTCGAGTGCTACCGGCGCGGCGCCCAGGTCGTGGCACTGGACCAGAACGGCGAGGAGATCCGCGAGGTCGCCAAGTGGTTCGCGGCGATGAAGGAGGCCGGAGAGGCGCCGGAGGGCGCCACCGCCACCGCGATGGAGGGCGACGCGCTGGCCCTGCCCTTCCCCGACGAGTCCTTCGACGTCGTCATCATCTCCGAGGTGATGGAGCACATCCCCGACGACAAGGGCGTGCTCGCCGAGATGGTGCGCGTGCTCCGGCCGGGCGGCCGCATCGCGATCACCGTGCCGCGCTACGGCCCCGAGAAGGTCTGCTGGACGCTGTCCGACGCCTACCACGAGGTCGAGGGCGGCCACATCCGCATCTACAAGGCGGACGAGCTGGTCGGGAAGGTCCGCGAGGCGGGCCTGAGGCCGTACGGCACCCACCACGCGCACGCGCTGCACTCGCCGTACTGGTGGCTGAAGTGCGCGTTCGGCGTCGACAACGACAAGGCGCTGCCGGTGCGGGCGTACCACAAGCTGCTGGTCTGGGACATCATGAAGAAGCCGCTCGCCACCCGGCTCGCCGAACAGGCGCTGAACCCGCTGATCGGCAAGAGCTTCGTGGTCTACGCGACCAAGCCGCACCTGCCCCGGCTCGCCGAGACCGACGGGGTGGCCGCCAAGTGACCACCCCCCGGACAGAACACCTCGTCCTGCCCGGGGTCCTCACCGCCGAGCAGGCCGCCGCGACCGTCCGCGGCATCCTCGCCGTGCAGCGGGAGGACGGCGCGATCCCGTGGTTCCGCGGGCATCACCTCGACCCGTGGGACCACACCGAGGCCGCCATGGCCCTGGACGCGGCCGGCGAGCACGAGGCCGCCGAACGGGCCTACGACTGGCTCGCCCGGCACCAGAACGAGGACGGCTCCTGGTACGCCGCCTACGCCGACGGCGCCCACGACGAGGTCACCGACCGCGCCCGCGAGTCCAACTTCGTCGCCTACATAGCCGTCGGCGTCTGGCACCACTACCTGTCCACGGGCGACGACACGTTCCTGGACCGGATGTGGCCGACCGTCTACGCGGCCGTCGAGTGGGTGCTGCGCCTGCAGCAGGCGGGCGGGGAGATCGGCTGGCGCCGCGAGGACGACGGCACGCCCACCTCAGACGCCCTGCTGACCGGCAGCTCCTCGATCCACCACGCCCTGCGCTGCGCCCTCGCCCTCGCCGAGGAGCGCGAGGAGCCGCAGCCGGACTGGGAGTTGGCGGCCGGGGCGCTGCGGCACGCGATCCGCCGCCACCCCGAGCGCTTCCTGGACAAGGACCGCTACTCGATGGACTGGTACTACCCGGTCCTCGGCGGCGCGCTCACCGGAGCGGAGGCCAAGGCCCGCATCGAGGCGGACTGGGACCGGTTCGTCGTCCCCGGGCTCGGGGTGCGCTGCGTGGTGCCCAACCCGTGGGTGACCGGCGGCGAGTCCGCCGAACTGGCCCTGGCCCTGTGGGCGATGGGCGAGTCCGACCGCGCGCTGGAGATCCTCCAGTCCATCCAGCACCTGCGGGACCCGGAGAGCGGCCTGTACTGGACGGGCTACGTCTTCGACGACGACGCGATCTGGCCCCGCGAGCTGACCACCTGGACGGCGGGCTCCCTGCTGCTGGCCGTGGCCGCACTGGGCGGCCACGACGCCACGTGCGCGGTGTTCGGCGGCGACCACCTGCCGGCGGGCCTCGACCCGGACTGCTGCCGCTGAACGGTCAGTGCCGGTGCATCCGGTTGGCGATGGCGTGGCCCACGAACAGGTAGACCACGGCCGCGAGACCGTATCCGGCGACCACCCGCGCCCATGCCTCGTCGAAGGTGAACAGGTCGTGCGACCACCCGGCCAGCCAGGAGGCCGCGTCGTGGACGAACTGGACCAGACTGTTGGCCCGGTTGGCGTCCAGCAGGTACATCAGGATCCACAGGCCGAGTATCAGCGCCATGACGTCGGCGACGATCGCGATGACCGTCCCGGCCTGATTCGCACCGTTGCGATATCGAGGGGACATACCTTCCGGATTGCCGGGCGAACGCCGGTGAAACCACGACAGGACCCGGACCCCACCCGGACGCCACCCGGACGGCATCCCCCGGGTGGCGGATCCGACGGGCTCGGGTGAGGCTGCCGGAGGAAGCAGACCGCTCGGGGAGGACACGTCCGGAGGACCTCGTGCCCGTACCGATACGGCGCCTCGTCGTGGCGCTCACCCTGTGCTGTGCCCTGGTGGCCGGTGCCACGGCCTGCGGCGGCGAGCAGGCGAGCAGTACCAGGACCAGCACGAAGAACAGTGCCCAGGACAGCGGGGAGGTGCGGGCCGAGCCCGCCGCCGTCACCCCCAGCCCGACCACGTCCGCGGAGAAGCGCAAGTTCGCCAAGACCCGCTTCGTGGTGGACGCGGGCCTCGCCGCCGGCGCGACCTACCAGTGGATCGTGAAGCCCTGGAAGGCCGGGAAGTTCAAGAAGGGCGCCAAGGGCCGCAAGACGACCCTGATCAAGGCCGGCCTGGCCGGTGCCTTCGCCTACAACCGGCTCAAGGCGGCCCAGAAGAACGCCCAGGCCGACCCGACCCTGTCCAAGGCGCTCGCGCCGCTCACCGCCGCCATCGCGTCGCTGAAGGACCTGCCGTCCAAGCTCCGCAACGGCGACGGGAACGCGGCGAGCCTGTTCGAGGGCGTCATCGGCGACGTCAAGGACGCGGGCAAGAGCGCCGACGCCCCGGTCAAGGACCAGGTGCCCTCCACCTCCCAGCTGACCAAGGGCTAGGAGTTCAGCTCCGCCAGCACCCGCAGGCTGTGCGGGTCCGGTGACAGGGCCAGCAGGTCCGTCACCGGGCCCGCGCGCCACGACTCCAGCCGCTCGGCGATGCGTTCGCGCGGGCCGACCAGGGAGATCTCGTCGGCGAAGGCGTCCGGCACGGCCAGCACGGCCTCCTCCCGGCGTCCCGCGAGGAACAGTTCCCGGATCCGCCGGGCCTCGGCCTCGTACCCCATGCGGGCCATCAGGTCGGCGTGGAAGTTGCGGGCCGCGTGCCCCATCCCGCCGATGTAGAAGCCGAGCATGGCCTTCACGGGCAGCAGCCCCTCGGCGACGTCGTCGCACACCTTCACCCGGGCCATCGGCGCCACCAGGAACCCCTCGGGCAACTCCCGCACCACGTCCCCGTACACCTCGGGCCGGCTCGGCGCCCAGTACAGCGGCAGCCAGCCGTCGGCGATGCGGGCCGTCTGGGCGACGTTCCGCGGGCCCTCGGCGCCGAGGAGGACGGGGAGGTCGCGGCGCAGGGGATGGGTGATCGGCTTGAGCGGTCGGCCGAGCCCGGTGCCGTCCGGACCCCGGTAGGGGAGGGGGTGGAACCGTCCGTCCACCGCCACCGGCGCCTCCCGGCGCAGCACCTGCCGTACGACGTCCACGTACTCCCGGGTCGCGGTCAGCGGCGAGGCCGGGAACGGGCGGCCGTACCAGCCCTCCACCACCTGCGGCCCGGACAGGCCGAGCCCGAGCAGCACCCGTCCGCCGGAGAGGTGGTCCAGGGTCAGCGCGTGCATCGCGGTGGCGGCCGGCGAGCGGGCGGCCATCTGCGCAACGGCCGTACCCAGCCTGATCGTCGAGGTCTGCGCGGCGATCCAGGCCAGCGGGGTGAAGGCGTCCGAGCCCCACGACTCCGCCGTCCACACCGAGTCGTAGCCGAGCCGTTCCGCCTCCCGGGCGAGCGGCACATGGCCGGCGTCCGGACCGCGTCCCCAGTAGCCGAGTGCGAGACCGAGCCGCATGCGCCTGCCTCCTGGCGATCCGTCAGATACCAGCCGGGAGGCGACTGTACGACAACGGCCCCCCGCCCGGAAGGGCGAGGGGCCGGTGCGGTACGGCGGCCGGATCAGCCGCGCTGGATGCCCGAGGTGTCCTGGAGCACGCCACGGCGGCCGTCCTGGGTCTGCGCGACCAGCGCGGCACCGCGCTGCTCGACGGCCAGGTACCAGGTGCCCGGCGCCAGTTCGGCGATCGGCGTCGGCGAACCGTCCTCCGCGAACAGCGGGCGGGTCACCGGCACGGCGAACCAGAACGGCGAGAAGTCGGCCGTGGCCGGCTGCGGCGCCGGGGCGGCCGGCGGCTGCTGCCCGTACGGCTGCCCCGGCTGCGGCTGCGCACCGTACGGCTGCTGCGGCTGGGCGCCCGGGTAGCCGTAACCACCGGACGGCTGGGCGCCGTAGGGCTGCGGGGCGGCCGGCTTGGGGGCCGGGACCAGGGCGGCCTGGAGGGCGGGGACCAGCGGGGTGGCGATGGCGGCACCCGCGAGCACCAGGGCGGCGATGAAACCGAGGACGAGACCGGCACCGACGTCCGCACCGTCAGGCGTGTCGATCAGCGTCCACAGCAGCACCCAGGCCGTCAGGACCGGGAACGCCGTGCCGATCTGGGCGAGGTCGAGTCCGAGCACCTTGCGGGGCTGCGGCAGACAGCGGTTGACGACGATGAGGACGGCACCGATCACCGCGCCCATGTAGATGCCCAGGCCCATGCCCAGGCTGTCCCACGCGTTCCCGTCGGCCGAGGCGCCGAAAAAGGAGTAGCTCTGGAAGGTGAGGAACGACGCGATGAACAGCACCACCGCTGCTCCGATCACCACGCCGTCGCCTCTAGTGAGGGAGCGGATATTCACTTCAGGTCCTTCGTAGGTCGTCTCGTCGTCGGTAGACACTACCGTCCGCAAGATCCGGCTGTCCGCCCGGTTCCGCCCACCGGTCACGACTCGCGCAGGAAACTCACGATTCCCTCAGAGATCCCCTGCGCAGCCCGCTGCCGCCAGGCGCCGCTGGTCAGCAGTGCCGCGTCCTTGCTATCGCGCATGTTGCCGCACTCGATGAACACCTTGGGAACCGTTGACAGATTGAGACCACCCAGGTCCGTGCGCGTGACGAGACCGGTACCGTCGCCGAGGTAGTTGGAGGGCGGCTCGCCCGTCTCGCGCAGGAAGTTGCCCGCGATACGCACCCCGAGGTCGTGGGACGGGCCGACGATGGCACGGGTGTCGGCGGCACCGGCGTGCACGGAGCCCGGCAGGATGACGTGGAAGCCGCGGTCGCCCTCGGCGGAGCCGTCGGCGTGGATCGAGATCGCCGCGTCCGCGCGCGCGGTGTTGCCGATCCGGGCCCGCTCGTCCACGCACGGACCCCAGGCCGGGCTGTCGCCGTCGCGCGTGAGCTTCACCGTGGCGCCCTGCCCCTCCAGCAGGGTCCGCAGCCGGTGTGCCACGTCGAGCGTGAACCGCGCCTCGGTGTAACCGTCGTTGGTGGACGTCCCGGTGGTGTCGCACTCCTTGCGGTTGGTGCCGATGTCCACCTGGCGGTTGATCTCCGCCGTGTGCCGGAAGTTGCCCGGGTTGTGCCCCGGGTCGATGACGACGACCTTGCCCTTGAGCGGACCGGTGCCGCCCGGCCGGGCGGAGGGCGAGGGCGAGCCGGACGCCTTGGCGTCGTCGCTCGGCGAGGCGGCCGGCGTCGCGGAGGACGCCGTGGCGCTGCGCGGGACGGGCGCCGGCGAGGCCGTACGGTCCTCGCCGCCCGAGCCGCCGCCCACCGCCTCGTACACCAACCAGCCGAGCAGCGCGCCGGGCACCAGCGCGGCGAGCGCCACGGTCAGCGGGCCGCGCCGGGGCCGGCGTTGCTGTGGGGGATCGAAGTCCGGGCCTGTGTACGACACGTCTGCGACTCTAACCGGGGCGTCAGGTCCCCGCCTCCGTTCGCCGCAGGACACGCAGCGAGCCGGTCGCCGACACCTCCGTGAACGCCCCGGATTCCAGGGCCCGCAGGTAGATCCGGTACGGCGCCTGGCCGGTGAACTCGTCCTCCGGATGGGGGAAGACGTCGTGGATGACCAGCAGCCCGCCCTCGGCGACGTGCGGGGCCCAGCCCTCGTAGTCGGCGGTGGCGTGCTCGTCGGTGTGGCCGCCGTCGATGAACACGAACCCGAGCGGGGCGTTCCAGACCGACGCGACCTGCGGGGAACGGCCGACGAGGGCGACCACGTGCTCCTCCAGGCCCGCCTTGAACAGCGTGCGCCGGAAGGCCGGGAGGGTGTCCATGAGGCCGATCTCGGGGTCGACCGTCTCCGGGTCGTGGTAGTCCCAGCCGGGCTGCTGTTCCTCGCTGCCCCGGTGGTGGTCGACGGTCAGCGCGGTGACCCCGGTCGCGCGGGCCGCGTCGGCCACCAGGATCGTGGACCGCCCGCAGTAGGTCCCCACCTCCAGCACCGGCAGCCCGAGCCGGCCGGCGGTGACGGCGGCGTCGTACAGGGCGAGCCCCTCGTCGAGGGGCATGAACCCCTTCGCCGCCTCGAACGCGGCCAGGATCTCGGGCTGGGGAGCGGCGGGCATGGGACGCCTTTCGGTCGTACGGCAATCAGAGCGCCCATGCTGCCGCACCCCCCGCCGACCGGGTGACAGGGGGTGCGGACGGAAGGGGCGCGGGGAACCGCGCGAGGCCTGATCCAAACGAAAGACCCTAGGCGCTCACCGTCTCCCCCGGCAGCGAAAGATCCAGATCGACAGCCCGCTCCGCACCGGAATGCGTCACGGAGGAGGCCAGCGGCCCGTGGCCGGAGGCCCGCGCGGCCAGCACGTACGCCCCCTCACCTGGCACCGCCAGCACATAGCTGCCGTCCGCCTCGGAGAGGGCCGCACCGGCCTGCCGCCCCCGGCGGTCGATCAGGGTGACCTTGGCCCGGGCGACGGGCGCGCCGCCGGCGTCCAGGACCCGTCCCCGGAACCCGCGCAGCACCTCCTCGGCCCGCTCCAGGTTGGCCTCCTCCTCGCTGCTCGCCCGCAGCTGCGTGTGCTGCCGGGCCGGCCGGGCGGCCTTCGGCAGGCACAGCGCGAGCAGCAGGCCCACCGCGACGGCGGCCGTGGCGATCAGGAAGGAGACCCGGAAGCCGTGCATCGTCGGGACCGCGACACCGCCCACGTCGTTCGCGGTGTCGGCCAGCACCATGCCGATGACGGCGCTGGACACCGACGTGCCGATGGACCGCATCAGGGTGTTCAGGCCGTTGGCCGCGCCGGTCTCCGAGGCCGGGACCGCGCCGACGATCAGCGCGGGCAGCGAGGAGTAGGCCAGGCCGATGCCCGCGCCGAGCACCACGGAGGTGACGACCGTCTGCCAGGCCGCGTCCATCAGGCCGAGGCCGCCGCCGTAGCCGATCGCGATGATCAGCAGGCCGGTGATCAGGGTGACCTTGGGGCCGTAGCGGGCGGACAGCCGGGCGTAGACCGGTGCGGTGAACATCATCGTCAGGCCCAGCGGGGCCACGCACAGGCCCGCGACGACCATGGACCGGCCCAGGCCGTAGCCGGTGGCGGTGGGCAGCTGGAGCAGCTGGGGCAGGACGAGGGAGACGACGTAGAAGCTGACGCCGACCATGATCGAGGCGAGGTTGGTGAGCAGCACCTCGCGGCGGGCGGTGGTGCGCAGGTCGACCAGGGGAGCCTGGACGCGCAGCTCGAACACGCCCCACAGCAGCAGGACCACGACGGCGCCGGCGAACAGGCCGAGCGTCGTACCCGACGACCAGCCCCAGTCGCTGCCCTTGGTGATGGGCAGCAGGAGCAGGACCAGGCCGGCGGACAGGCCCAGCGCGCCGAGCAGGTCGAAGGAGCCCTCGGCGCGCATCGGGGACTCCGGTACGGCGAGGAGGGTGAGGGCGATGGCGAGCGCGCCGAGGCCGGCGGCGCCGTAGAACAGGGCGTGCCAGTCCGTGTGCTGGGCGACCAGGGCCGCGGCGGGCAGCGCGAGGCCGCCGCCGACGCCGATCGAGGAGCTCATCAGGGCCATGGCCGAGCCGAGCTTCTCGCGGGGGAGCATGTCGCGCATCAGGCCGATGCCAAGCGGGATCGCGCCCATGGCGAAGCCCTGCAGGGTACGGCCCGCGATCATGACGAGCAGCTGGCTGGTGACCGCGCTGACCAGGGCGCCGGCCACCATCACGGCGAGGCTGAGGATCAGCATGCGGCGCTTGCCGTAGAGGTCGCCGAGCCGGCCCATGATCGGGGTGGCGACGGCGCCGGACAGCAGGGTCGAGGTGAGCACCCAGGTGGCGTTGCTGGGGGCGGTGTCCAGCAGCTGCGGCAGGTCCTTGATGACCGGCACGAGCAGCGTCTGCATCACCGCGACCACGATGCCCGCGAAGGCGAGCACGGGGACAACGGCGCCGCCCGCTCTCCGGGTGGGCTGGTCGGTCGTCGTGTCTGGCATGGGGTGAGGCCTTCCGCGTGTCATAAGTGCGGGGTAAACCTCGTATGCACAGGCAACTATTCCGTTGCTTCGGGCCTCTAACGAATTCTTGACCGTTCCATGGGATTCTGACCCAGTGTCAGGGCCTGGTGCGTTGGTGGAGTCGGGGGCGACGACGTACGGCGGGCGGTGGGTGGTGAACCCGTCCGGCGGGCTGATCTCCAAAGGCCATCCGCTGGGCGCGACCGGTCTGGCGCAGACGGCCGAGCTGGTGGGGCAGCTGCGCGGCGAGGCGGGCGCACGGCAGGTGCCGGCGGCGCGGGTCGGGCTCGCGCACAACATCGGGCTGGGCGGTGCGGCGGTGGTGACGGTGCTGCGGGCGGTGGAGGTGTAGCAGCGGTGAAGGCGTAGAGGACGGCGGCTGGAAGAAAATCTTCGAGTTCCGCGGACCGGGGCAACGGTCCGGGCGGCCCATGGACTCCTTTGAATATCTAGGAGGTGCCCATGGGGGACGGGAAGCAGACTCGGAACGAGGAGTTCCAGAGCTTCGTGGTCGGCCGCTGGCCGCGGTTGATGCGCACGGCATTTCTCCTCACGGGGGAGCAGCACGCCGCCGAGGACCTGGTCCAGTCGACGCTCGAACAGGTCTACGCGGCCTGGCGCCGGGTCGGAGCCGCCGACGACCCGGAGGCGTACGTACGGCGGGTGATGATCAACGCGCATGCGCGCAGACACCGCCGGAGGCTCCGGGAGTTCCTGGCTCCGAAGGACGACTCCGGCCTGGTGCGCGAGGTGGCCGACACGGGGGACCGGATCGCCCAGGCCGACGACCGCAGCGCCCTGCTCGAGGCGCTCGCCCAACTGCCCCCGCGGCAGCGGGAGGCGGTCGTCCTGCGCTACTGGGAGGACCTGACGGAGACCCAGGCGGCGGAGGCGATGGGCTGCTCGGTCGGCACGGTGAAGAGCAACGCGGCCAAGGGGATCGCGAAACTCCGCGCCATACCGGGACTGGCCGACACGGTGACGTACGGAGGACGGAAGTGACGAGCGCGGACCGGGAGAACCACGACATGACGCAGACGGACATCGCGCTCCTGCTCGCGGACGCGGCGGACGAGGTCGAGATCGGCATAGCCCCGGTCCAGGCGGTCATCCGCGGTGGCCGGCGCCGCAAGGCGCGGCGCTGGGCGGTGGCGGCGGCCACGGCCCTGGTACTGGCGGGCTCGACGGGCGCGACGCTGGCCCTGGGCGCGCTGCCCGGGGAGCGCGCCGACCGGGGGACGCCGACGGCGTCCGGCCCGGCGTCCGCCGAGGAGAGACATGTGTACGAGCCGCAGCGGACGGAGTTGGCGCGGGGGACCGAGCACGGCGAGCGGTGGCGCGTCTGGGTCGAGGTGTGGGGCGCGCCGCGCGACACGTGGGAGGCGGACCGGCAGTTCGACGCCATGAAGCGCAGGGGCCTGGGGCCGGAGGTGGACAAGGCCGCCGATCTGGTCGGGAAGACGTCGTACTTCTCGATGCGGTCCTACGGCGACGGCCTTTCCCTGGTGGTCATGTTCGACACGCACAAGAGGGTCGACCGCCTCTCGGGCACCGACCTCCAGGCCGCGGCCGTCAGCCTGGAGGAGCCCGGCCCCACGGCCCCGGAACGGCTGGTGGTCGGCCATGTGGCGAAGACCGCCCGTGAGGTCACCTGCCACTGGAAGGACGGCCGCTCCACCGTGGCCCGGCCGGCGGGATCCGCGCCCGCCGCCACCGACGGCACCTCGCTGATCCGCCCGGTGGCGGGCTACCCGGGAGGGAACTGGTTCGTGTGCCTCGCCCCGGAGGGGACGGCCTACGAGAAGGCGGACGTGACGGAGTGACCCGGGGCGCGGGAGACACCGCTCACAGCCAGCCCTGCTGCCGGGCCTCCCGGACCGCCTCGGCCCGGTTGCGGGTGCCGGTCTTGCCGATCGCGGAGGAGAGGTAGTTGCGGACGGTGGACTCGGACAGGTGCAGCTTTCCGGCGATGTCGGCGACGGTCGCCCCGTCCACCGACGCCTGGAGCACCTCGCACTCACGGGCCGTCAGCGGATTCGGCCCGGCGCTGAGCGCGGCGGCGGCCAGCGCCGGATCGACCACGGTCTCCCCGGTGAGCACCCGCCGGATCGCCGCGGCCAGCTCCTCCACCGGCCCGTCCTTGACGAGGAACCCGGCCGCGCCGGCCTCCATGGCCCGGCGCAGATAGCCGGGCCGGCCGAAGGTGGTGAGGATCAGCACCCGGCAGTCGGGCGCCCGGTCCCGCAGCTCGGCGGCCGCGTCCAGCCCGCTCCTGCCCGGCAGTTCGATGTCCAGCAGGGCCACGTCCGGCCGGTGCGTGAGCACGGCGTCCACGATGCCGTCCCCCGCCGCCAGCTGGGCCACGACCTCGATGTCCTCCTCCATGCCGAGCAGCAGGGCGAGAGCGCCGCGCATCATGCCCTGGTCCTCGGCGAGCAGCACCCGGATGCACGGGGCGGGCCGGCGGTCCCGGGGCATCTCGTTCATGGAGCCAGGTTACGGCGGCGCGGGGGCGAGGGGACCGGGCCGGCACCGGGCTGCTGCCCCGGCACGCCAGGGCACCGGCGTCCTGCACCGGCACGGGGGCGGCCCTCCGTGTCCTGGGGGTGGCCGCCCGTGGCGGGCCGGGGCCGTCCGGGCTGGGCCCGGGTCCTGCCTGCGGCCCGCGAGCGGGCGGCAAGTGCCCCGCGCCGACGCCGGGTTCGGTGCCGCCGTCCGCGCCCCGGCCGGAGCGCCCCCGGCCGCCCGGAACAGGAGGCCTCCTCACCGCCGTCGCCCAGGCCGCCGCGGGCCCGGTGGTGGAAATCGGCTACCCGAGCGTCAGGGAAGGGCGGAGACTCTTCCCATGGCTGACATGGGCGCGTTCGGGGAGGCGGTCACCGCGTGGGCGGCCGGGGGGTCCGAGGCCCCCGCGCGGGAGCTGGCCGCGCGGCTGCCCGTCCGGACGGTCGTCCTGCTGGAAGGACCGAGCGACGCCGCGGCGGTCGGCGCGCTGGCCGCGCGCCGGGGCCGGGACCTGGCGGCCGAGGGGGTCTGCGTCCTGTCGATGGGCGGGGCGATGAACGTCGGCCGCTTCGCCCGCCTCCTCGGGCCGTCCGGGCTGGACCTGCGCCTCACGGGGCTGTGCGACGAGCGCGAGCGCGGCTACTACGCCCGCGGCTGGGAGCGGGCCGGCGCGGTGCGGCACGGGTTCTTCGTCTGCGCGGCGGACCTGGAGGACGAGCTGATCCGGGCGCTGGGCGTGACCCGGGTGGCGGAACTGGTCCGGGCGGAGGGCGACGAGCGCGCCCTGGACACCTTCCTGCGCCAGCCCGCGCAACAAGGCCGCAGCCCGCAGCAGCAGTTGCGGCGCTTCCTCGGCACGAAGAAGGGGCGCAAGATCCACTACGGCCGCGTCCTGGTCGAGGCGCTCGACCCCGCCCGCGTCCCGGCCCCGCTCGACGGCCTGTTCGCCGGCTTGTGAAGGCGCCGGCCGCAGGAAGCCGGCCGTAAAGAATCGGCATGGTCCGGTTCGGTGGGGTTGACGGCTCCGGGCGGCCCCCAAATGGCGGGTCCAACGCCTTGGACAGCGCCACGTCCTGGGTGAACGACGTCAGCTGGGCGGTCGGTTCGCCGTGGGCGCCGTAGCCGCGGGCGGCACCGGCTCCGCACCGCCGGCCGGGAGGTCGGCGGTGACCGCGAAGCCGCCGCGCGGCGCCGGGCCGGCCGTGAGGGAGCCGCCCGCCGCCGCGAGGCGCTCGGTCAGCCCCTTCAGCCCGGTGCCGCCGACACCTCCGGGGGTGCCGGTGCCGGTGCCGTCGTCCGTGACCGTCAGCCGGACCCGTTCGGCTGCTCCCTCCACGGTGATCTCGCAGCGGCTCGCGCGGCTGTGCCGGACGACGTTGGTGACCGCCTCGCGCACCACCCAGCCGAGCAGTGCCTCGGTCTGCGGGGCGAGCGGTGCCCCGGACTGGCGGACCACCGGCTGCACGCTCGCCGCGGACAGCGCCGACCGGGCCCGGGTCAGCTCGGTGGCCAGGCTGCCCTCGCGGTAGCCGGTCACCGCCTCCCGGATCTCGGTGAGCGCCTGCCGGCCCACCGACTCGATGTCCGAGATCTGCGCCAGCGCCGCGGCCAGATCGCGCGGGGCCAGCCGGCGGGCCGCCTCGGACTTCACCACGACCACCGACAGGGTGTGCCCGAGCAGATCGTGCAGATCGCGGGAGAAGCGCAGCCGCTCCTGCTCCACCGCGCGCCGCGCCAGCTCCTCGCGGGCGGCCCGCAGTTCCCGCACGGCCTCGGAGAGGCTGAGGATCGCCGCGGTCACCATGGCGGAGATGAAGGTGCCGTAGGCCATGCTCGTCGCGTTCGCCCAGTCGTCGCGGACGGCGGAGACGGCCCCCGCGTACACCGCCAGCAGGATGCCGGTGCGGCCCAGCCAGGGCCCGCGCAGGACGGCACCGGTGGCCAGGCCCAGCAGCGGGAAGAACATCAGCCAGCTGCCGCCGTAGCCGAGGGCCAGGCCCGTGGTGAGCAGGGCGAGCAGGCCCAGCGCCACCCGGGTGGACGCCGACTCCCGCTTGGCCCGGTCGAAGGCGCGGAAGGTGATGTAGACGTAGAGCGAGTTGAAGGCCAGCAGGCCCAGGCCGCCGATCCACGGGTTCGGGGTCCGGCCCTGCAGCAGGTTCGAGAAGGAGCCCATGCCCATCAGCAGCCAGGGCAGCAGGGAGAACCCGGTGGGCGGCGGGCCCGGATGGTCCGCGGTGGCGGGATCCGCGTCCCGCTTGCGGGCGGCGCGTCGAGCGGCCCTGGCCCGCTCCATGTCGGCCCGCCACCGACGGCGCTCGGTCCGCAGGCCCCGTATGTGGCAGCGCGCTCTCCGCATCCACGTCATGTCTGGTGTTTCCCCCGGTCAGATGGTCCCCGCCGACGGCGGTACGACAGCACAGCGTACGAACAACCGCCCCGCCCCCGGCAGACACACATGTACCGACCCGGGCGGGACAAATGTCACAGCCGCGCCACCAGAGCTGACACGACGTCAGGAGCCTTCACAACTGCGGAGCGCTGGGCTATACAGAGGGCGCCGGACTGGAACGCGTTCTAGGTCCGCACGTGGACGACCTCGGTGCGGCCGACGGTGCGGACGTCCGCACCGAGGTCTTGAGACCCGTCAGGAGCCCCATGCCCATCGACGCAGCCCAGGCCCTCGCCGCCGAACCCCGCTCCGGCGAGATCGGCTGGACCGCCAAGGACGTCCAGCTCTACCACCTCGGCATCGGCGCGGGCGCCAACCCGGACAAGGACAGCCCCGCCACCGATCCGGACGAGCTGCGCTACACCCTGGAGACCCGGCTGCACGTCCTGCCGAGCTTCGCCACCGTCGCGGGCGCCGGCTCCCCCGGGGTGATCAGCGGACTGTCCATGCCAGGCGTCGACGTCGACCTGGCCAAGGTCCTGCACGGCGGCCAGGAGCTGACCCTGCACCGGCCGATCCCGGTCGCCGGCACCGCCACCGCCACCAGCCGGATCGCCGCCGTGTACGACAAGGGCAAGGCCGCCGTCCTCGTCATGCGCACCGAAGTCGCCGACGCGGACGGCCCGCTGTGGACCAACGACGCCCGGATCTTCGTACGCGGCGAGGGCGGCTGGGGTGGCGACCGCGGACCCTCCGCCCGCCCGGACCCGCCCGCCGGCGATCCCGACCGGACCGTGGACCGGCCCGTCCGCGCCGACCAGGCCCTCCTCTACCGCCTCTCCGGCGACTACAACCCCCTGCACGCCGACCCCGAGTTCGCCAAGCTCGCCGGCTTCGACCGGCCGATCCTGCACGGCCTGTGCACCTACGGCATCACCCTCAAGGCGGTCGTGGACACGCTGCTCGGCGGCGACGTGACCCGGGTGCGCGGCTACGCCACCCGGTTCGCCGGGGTCGTGTTCCCGGGGGAGACCCTGCGCGTGCGGATGTGGCGCGAGGAGGGGCGGGTGCGGGTCACGGTGGGTGCCGTGGAGCGCGGGGACGCTCCGGTGCTCGCCGACACCATCGTTCAGCACTCCTGAGAAGCCTGTGAGGGGAGCCGCACCATGCGCGCAGCCGTACTGCACGAGATCGGCCAGGAAAAGCTGGAGGTCCTCGACGACGTCGAAGCGGTGGGCTTCGGCCCCGGCAAGGTCAGGGTCCGGGTGCGCGCCACCGGGCTGTGCCACTCGGACCTGTCCGCGATGAACGGCGTGCTGCCCCAGCCGGCCCCCTTCGTCCCCGGTCACGAGGGCGCCGGCGAGATCCTCGACATGGGCGACGGCGTACGGCACCTGAAGCCCGGGGACCGGGTCGTCCTGTGCTGGCTGCCGGCCTGCGGTGCCTGTCCCGCCTGCAGGCGCGGGCAGACCCAGCTCTGCCTGGCCGGGTTCGTGAACGCGGGCACCCCCAACTTCCGGCGCTCCGGCGGCGACGTGTTCGGCTTCGCGGGCACCGGCACCTTCGCCGAGGAGGTCGTGGTCGACGCCGGCTGCGCCGTGCCGATCCCCGAGGACGTGCCCTTCGACATCGCCGCCCTGATCGGCTGCGGGGTCACCACCGGCCTCGGCGCCGCCCTCAACACCGCCGACGTGGCCGCCGGTTCGTCGGTCGCCGTCATCGGGTGCGGAGGCGTCGGCATCTCCGCCGTACAGGGGGCACGGCTGAAGGGCGCCGCCGAGATCGTCGCCGTCGACCCGGTCGCCTCCCGGCGCGAGTCGGCCCTCCGGTTCGGCGCCACCAGGGCCGTCTCGCCGGAGGAACTGGCCGACGTCAAGCAGCAGGTGACCGGCGGCGAGGGCTTCGACTACGTCTTCGAGGTCGTCGGCAGGTCCGCCACCGCCCGCACCGCCTACGACGCCACCCGGCGCGGCGGCACCCTCGTCGTGGTCGGCGCCGGCGCCGTGGACGACCACCTCCGGCTCACCATGTTCGAGCTGTTCTTCGACGAGAAGCGCATCCTGCCGTCCCTGTACGGCGGCGGTGACGTGCTGCGTTCCTACGAGCGCACGATCGCCCTGTGGCGGGCCGGCCGCGTCGACCTCGCGGGCCTGATCACCCACCGGGTGCCGCTCGCCGGGATCAACGAGGCGCTGGACCAGATGCGCACCGGGACCGCCCTGCGCACCTGCATCGAGATCTGAGGACGGGGCATGTCACTGCCACTCGCGGGCCTCTGCGCGATCGTCACCGGCGCCGGACGCGGCCTCGGCCGTGCCGAGGCCCTGGAACTGGCCCGGCTCGGCGCGGCGGTCGTCGTCAACGACTACGGGCAGCCCGGACGGGACGGCTCGGGCGCCGCGTCGGCGGGGCCCGCCGAGCAGGTCGCGGCGGAGATCCGGGTGGCCGGCGGCACCGCCGTACCGCACACCGGCGACGTCTCCGACTTCGAAGACGCCCGTGGACTGGTCGAGTCGGCGATCGCCACGTTCGGCAAGCTGGACATCCTCGTCAACAACGCCGGCATCCTGCGCGACCGCATGGTTTTCTCCATGACGGAGGACGAGTGGGACTCGGTGATCCGCGTCCACCTCAAAGGCCACTTCAACACCACCCGCTTCGCCGCCGCGCACTGGCGGGAGCGGGCCAAGGCGGCCGGCGGGACGGTGTACGGGCGGATCGTGAACACCTCCTCGGAGGCGTTCCTGGCCGGATCGGCAGGCCAGCCCAACTACGCTGCGGCAAAAGGCGGAATCGTCGGCCTGACCACCTCCACCGCCCTCGCCCTCGCCAAGTACGGCGTCACCGCCAACGCCATCTGCCCGCGCGCCCGGACCCGGATGACCGAGGACGTCTTCGCGGGCCTGCGGAAGCCGGACGAGGGCCTGGACCCGCTCGCTCCCGAGCATGTCGCCCCACTGGTCGGCTACCTGGCCGCACCGGCCGCCGCCGGGGTCAACGGCCAGCTGCTCGTCGTGCACGGCGGCATGGTGGCCGTGATCGAACGGCCGCGGGTGCGGGCCACATTCGACAGCAAGCAGGAGACGTTCACCTACGACGAACTCGACGCACTGCTCACCCCGCACTACGCGGCCCGGCCGCCCGGGGAGACCTTCGCGGCGGCGGAGGTGCTCGGGCTCAGGCGAGGCTAGGGCACCCGGGTCCGGGTGAGGGGAGACGGCGAAGGGGGCGCCCGCCGAGCGGACGCCCCCTCTTCTTCCCTGCCGTCAGGCAGCCGCCTCGACCGTCTCCTGGACCGGCTTGCGGTGCCGGCCGTGCGGAGTCGTGTCGCTCTCCTGGGCCGCGACCGGGCCGCGGTGCCGGCCGTGGCCGGCGGTCTCGGAGCCGGCAGACAGCTGCTCGGTCGTGCTGGTGTCGCTCATCGGACGTATTCACCCCGTCAACCATGATCTTTCGTACAGCCGGGCGAGTCTAACCGGCACACCGCGGCCCGAATCCAGGCGCACACGCCAACCGGCACTAGTTCGTTACAAGACGTCCCAGAGGTGCCTGCTGCAGGGGCACGGGCCGGGTCACCGCCCGTACCGCGGGCTCCGGTTCGGCCTCCCGCGGGACCGGCGCGGGCACCGGCTCGGCACCGCTGTCCCGGACGGGCTCCGCCGGCGCCGTCAGGTCCGCCACACCGCACGGCGTCTCCTGCGTCGCGTACGGCAGCCGCAGCAGCCCCTCCCGCGTCCACACCCCGGCCCCCGCCAGCCAGCCCTCGGGCGCCGGAAGGTGCCGGACCCGGCGCTCGGCCGGCCGCCAGGTACCCACCCAGGTGCCGAGCGCGCCGTCGAACCGCAGGCCCACCGCGCAGTTCTCCGGCATCAGCACCTGCCCCGGCTGGATCGCGAACGGCGTCACCACGCAGTCCGGTACCCGCAGGCACTCCGGGAACCGCACCGGCAGGGTGCTGCCGAGCACGCCCCAGCCCAATCGTTCCTGCCCCGGGCAGGGCGCGTCGGAGGCGATCAGCAGCAGGCCGCTGTCCGGGTCGGCGAGCAGCAGCCGGTCGTCGCTGCCCTCCGTGATCTGCAGCAGCGGCGAGACCTCCGCGCGCGCCAGGTCCAGCACCACCGTCTTGGTGCGCCCGCCCAGCTCCCGGTCGAGCGCCAGCAGCCGCCCGGCGCCGTCCAGCCAGACCCCGCCCGAGCAGCGCCCCGGCACCTCGGCGAGCCGCTCGGGGCCGAACGCCCCGCCCGCCACCAGCCACACCGCGCTGGAGCGCGGCCCGACGGCGAGGGCGTACGCCCGCACGCCCCCCGGCGCCGGCGGCAGCAGGGTGAGCCGGGTGCCGGGCTCGGGGCACTCCACCGCGCCCAGCGGCAGTTCACCGGTGCCGGGTCCGGTCGGGTACAGCAGCGCGAACGCGTGCCGCGGCTCCGCCGGCCGGTGGATCAGCACCCGCCCGTCGCCCATCGGCTGCACCTCGGTGCCGGGCTCCTCCGGCCGGCCGCCGGGCAGCGGCACCGCGTACGGCTCCGGGCCGTCCAGGGTCCAGCGCTCCGGGAACCAGGAGTCACCGTCCCGCGCGAGCCGGGCGGCGTACGCGCCGTCCGCCGTGATCGCGCACCCCGCTCCCGGCACGCCGTCGGCCCCGCCCGTGGACGGTGATTCGATAGCACAGGCCGTCATCGTTCGGTCACCTCCGGCGACGAAGCTAGTTTTCGCACGCACAGGCGGGGGACCCCCTGTCTCCCGTCTTCACACGTACGGGTGGCGCAGAAGCGATTCACCTGAGGAAACCGGGGCGTCTGTGCTGACCGGGGACAGACCGGACGCATGCGGTACAGCCGCGCCGAGCAGCCAGGTAGCCTTGGGCCGTGCCCCGTCTGTCTGAAGTCATCGCCGCGCTGGAGAACCTGTGGCCCGCCGAGCGGGCCGAGTCCTGGGACGCGGTCGGCACGGTGGTGGGCGACCCCGACCAGGAGGTCACCCGGGTCCTGTTCGCCGTCGACCCGGTCCAGGAGATCGTCGACGAGGCCGTGAAGCTCGGCGCCGACCTGCTCGTCACCCACCACCCGCTCTACCTCCGCGGGACGACCACGGTCGCGGCCACGCACTTCAAGGGCCGGGTCGTGCACACCCTCATCAAGAACGACATCGCGCTGCACGTCGCCCACACCAACGCCGACACCGCCGACCCGGGGGTCTCCGACGCCCTCGCCGGAGCCCTCGACCTCCGCGTCGTACGGCCCCTCGTGCCGGACCCCACCGACCCGCACGGGTGCCGGGGCCTCGGCCGCGTGTGCGAACTCGACCACCCCCTCACCGTCCGCGAACTGGCCGCCCGCGCCGCCGAGCGGCTGCCCGCCACCGCGCAGGGCATCCGGGTGGCCGGCGACCCCGACGCGGTCGTCCGCACGGTCGCCGTCAGCGGCGGCTCCGGCGACAGCCTCTTCGAGCAGGTCCGCGCGGCGGGCGTCGACGCCTTCCTCACCGCCGACCTGCGCCACCACCCCGCGTCCGAGGCGGTGGCCCACGGCCCCCTCGCGCTGCTCGACGCGGCGCACTGGGCCACCGAGTGGCCCTGGTGCGAGCTGGCCGCGAGCCAGCTCGACGAGATCTCCGACCGCCACGGCTGGGACCTGCGCGTCCACGTCTCCAAGACGGTCACCGACCCCTGGACCGCCCACGCGGCGTCCACCACCCCCTCTAGCTAACAGGAGCCCCCAACTGAACGCCGCGCCCGCCGACCAGATCCGCCTCCTCGACGTCCAGGCCCTCGACGTCCGCCTGCAGCAGCTCGCGCACAAGCGGAAGTCCCTGCCCGAGCACGCCGAGATCGAGTCGCTGACGAAGGACCTCACGCAGCTGCGCGACCTGCTCGTGGCCGCGCAGACCGAGGAGAGCGACTGCGCCCGCGAGCAGACCAAGGCCGAGCAGGACGTCGACCAGGTGCGCCAGCGCGCCGCCCGCGACCAGCAGCGCCTGGACTCCGGCGCGGTCACCTCGCCCAAGGACCTGTCCAACCTCCAGCACGAGATCGCCTCCCTCGCCAAGCGGCAGGGCGACCTGGAGGACGTCGTCCTGGAGGTCATGGAGCGCCGCGAGGCCGCGCAGGAGCGGGTGAGCGAGCTGACCGGGCGGGTCGCCTCCGTGCAGTCGAAGATCGACGACGCGACCGGCCGCCGGGACGCGGCGTTCGAGGAGATCGACGGCGAGGTGGCCTCGGTGACCAAGGAGCGCGAGGTCGTCGCCGCCTCCGTCCCCGCCGACCTGCTCAAGCTGTACGACAAACTGCGCGCGCAGCAGGGCGGCATCGGCGCGGCCAAGCTGTACGCCCGCACCTGCCAGGGCTGCCGGCAGGAGCTGGCCATCACCGAGCTGAACGAGATCCGCTCGGCGGCGCCGGACACGGTCGTCCGCTGCGAGAACTGCCGCCGCATCCTGGTGCGTACGGCGGAGTCGGGTCTGTAGGCAAGGGGTGGGGCCGGTGCGGGAGTTCATCGTCGAGGCCGACGGCGGCTCGCGGGGCAACCCCGGGCCCGCGGGCTACGGGGCCGTGGTCTGCGACGCGGCGACGGGGCAGACCCTGGCGGAGGTGGCCGAGTACCTCGGCGTCGCCACGAACAACGTCGCCGAGTACCGCGGCCTTCTGGCCGGCCTCCGCGCCGCCCACGCGCTCGACCCCACCGCGCGGGTCCACGTCCGCATGGACTCCAAGCTCGTCATCGAGCAGATGTCGGGCCGCTGGAAGATCAAGCACCCCGGCATGAAGCCCCTGGCCGCGGAGGCGAGGTCGGTCTTCCCGCCGGACCGGGTCACGTACGAGTGGATCCCGCGCGAGCAGAACAAGCACGCGGACCGCCTGGCCAACGAGGCGATGGACGCGGGCGCGAAGGGCTGGCAATGGTCCCCGTCCGAGTCCAGGGCGGCCTTGGACATCCCGCCCGCCGTCCCCGAGCCGTCGGGCCCGCCCGGGGACGCGGCGGCGGGTGCGGCGAAGGCCCGCGCGGCGCTGGCGGAGGGTCGCACCGCCGGCCAGGAGAGGCCGGTGGCGGCTCCGGCCGAGGACGACGTCGAAGCGGAAGCGGTACGACAGACGGAGACCGCCGCGGCGGCACCCCGCGGCGAGCAGCGCCTCCCCAGCACCCCCGGCTGGAGCGCCGCCCCCGACCTCGGCGCCCCCGCCACGCTCGTCCTCCTCCGGCACGGCGAGACCCCGCTGACCCCCCAGAAGCGTTTCTCCGGCAGCGGCGGCAGCGACCCCTCGCTCTCCGTCGCCGGCCGGGAACAGGCGCACCGGGTCGCGGAGGCGCTCGCCCGGCGCGGCACGATCCAGGCGATCGTCGCCTCACCCCTCGCCCGCACCCGCGAGACCGCCGGCATCGTCGCCGCCCGGCTGAACCTGGACGTCACGGTCGAGGACGGCCTGCGCGAGACGGACTTCGGCGCGTGGGAGGGCCTGACCTTCGGCGAGGTCCGCGAGCGCCACCCGGACGACCTGAACGCCTGGCTCGCCGACCCGGAGGCCCACCCCACCGGTGGCGGCGAGAGCTTCGCCGAGACGGCCACCCGGATCGCCGCCACCCGGGACAAGCTGGTCGCGGCCCACGCGGGCCGTACGGTCCTGCTGGTCACGCACGTCA
Organism: Streptomyces sp. NPDC046881; assembly: GCF_040645015.1. Taxonomy (NCBI): domain Bacteria; kingdom Bacillati; phylum Actinomycetota; class Actinomycetes; order Kitasatosporales; family Streptomycetaceae; genus Streptomyces; species Streptomyces sp. NPDC046881. The sequence continues at coordinate 68,269 of NZ_JBEYXJ010000005.1, forward strand.
CCCCGATCAAGACATTGATCCGGCTCGCCCTCGGCGCCCCGCCCGAGTCGCTGTTCCGGATGGAGCTCTCGGCGGCCTCCCTGTCGGCGGTGGCGTACTACGCGGACGGCAACGCGAGCGTACGGCTGTTCAACGACACCTCTCACCTGCGTCCCTGAGCCCGGCCGCGGTCCGCGCCAGCCGCTCGATCCGGCCCCAGTCCCCGGCGGCCACCGCATCCGCCGGGATCATCCAACTCCCGCCCACGCAGCCGACGTTGGGCAGGGCCAGGTACTCCGGCGCGGTCTGCGGGCCGATCCCGCCGGTGGGGCAGAACCGGGCCTGCGGCAACGGCCCCGCGAGCGACCTCAGGTACGCCGTACCGCCCGCCGCCTGCGCCGGGAAGAACTTCATCTCCCGCACCCCGCGCTCCAGCAGCGCGACCACCTCCGAGGTGGTCGACACCCCGGGCAGGAACGGCACCCCGGACCCGCGCATCGCCGCCAGCAGCGCCTCCGTCCAGCCGGGACTGACCAGGAACCGCGCCCCGGCCGCCGTACCCGCGCCCACCTGCTCCGGTGTGATCACCGTGCCCGCCCCGACCACGGCCTCCGGGACCCCCTCGGCGATCGCCCGGATCGCGTCCAGCGCCGCCGGGGTCCGCAGGGTCACCTCGATCGCCGGCAGCCCGCCCGCCACCAGTGCCCGCGCGAGCGGTACGGCGTCGGCGGCGTCGGCGAGCACCACGACGGGCACGACGGGGGCGAGATCCAGGACGGAGGCAGCCGAGGAGGAGGGCAGCGGCGAGGTCATGACCTCATCGTGCCCAGCGGCTGCATCACCCGCAATGAGCGTTGCGCATGCTGCAACGCAAGCGGGGGCGGCTCAGTGGATCTCGTCCACCAGCACGTCCAGCGCCCACGCCTTCCCCGCCTTCCCGGGTGCCTCCGCCTCCACGGCGTACCCCAGGTCCCGCAGCGCCGCCACCAGTGCGGCGGGGTCCTCCGGCACGGCGCCGGCGGTCAGCAGGCTGCGGACGATCCGGCCTTTCGTCGCCTTGTTGAAGTGGCTGACCACCTTCCGGGTCGGCGCGTGCAGCACCCGCACCGTCGCCGTCCGCCCGGCCACCTCGCCCTTCGGCCGCCAGGCCGCCGCGTACGCCGAGGAGCGCAGGTCCAGCACCAGCCCCGCCCCGGCCGCCGCCGGCAGCACCTCGGCCATCGGTGCCCGCCAGTGCCCGGCCAGCGCACCGAGCCCCGGCAGCTTCACGCCCATCGAGCAGCGATAGGAGGGGATCCGGTCCGTCACCCGCACGGCGCCCCACAGCCCGGAGAACACCAGCAGCGAGTCCGCCGCGCGCCGGCGGGCGTCCGCGTCCAGCGTGGCCAGGCCCAGGGCGTCGTAGAGGACACCGGTGTAGATCTCCCCGGCGGGACGGGCGCCGGCCGTGCGCAGCCCGGCGTTCTTCGCGACCTCACCGCGCAGGCCCTCGCTCAGCCCCAGCACCTCGCGGGCCTTCTCCTCGTCGCTGGAGCACAGCTCCACCAGCTCCCCGAGCACCGCCTCCCGGGCGGCGGTCAGCCCCGGCAGGGACAGCGACCCGAGCTCCAGCGGGGCGCCCTCGCCCGAGTTCGCCTTGCCTTCCGAGGGCGGCAGCAGGACCAGCACCACGTACTCCTCACGTTGACCTCCGCGCCAGGGTACGGCGTACCGCCCGCCCCGTTCCGACCCGCGCCTGCCGGAAGCCGCAGGTCCGGCCCCTGGGCATGGAAGCGGGGTCGTACGGCGTTGCACCCTGGGCGGAGGCGGCACGGAGGAGAGGGTCCGATGGGGGAACAGGCACGGTGGACACGGGCCCGGCTGGGCCGCTGCGGGCCCCCGCTCGACCTGCTCACCGCGAGCTTCCGCCGGCACGTCTACGCCCCGCACGCCCACGACGAGTACACCATCGGGGTCTGCGTCGGCGGTTCCGAGATCATCGACTACCGGGGCGGCCACATCCGCACCGGACCGGGGCGGATCGTCGTCCTCGAACCCGGCGAGATGCACACCGGCGGCCCCGGCAACGCCACCGACGGCTACGCCTACCGGGCCCTGTACGCCGAGCCGTCCCTGCTGGCGGACGGCACCCTCGGCGGCCTGCCGCACTTCCGCGAACCCCTCGTCGACGACCCCGCGCTGGCCACGGTCCTGCGCACCGCCCACACGGAACTGAGCGCCTGCCCCGACCCCCTGCAGGCCGAGTCCGTCCTGCCCTGGCTGCTGACCGCCCTCGCCCGGCGCCACTCCACCGCGCGACCGGCCCCCGACCGCGTCCCCGGCGCCGACGCCATAGCCCGCACGGTCCGCGACCGCCTCGCCGACGAACTCACCGACCCGCCCTCCCTGGCCCTGCTCGCCACCGACCTCGGCCTCTCCCGCTACCAGCTGCTGCGCGCCTTCCGTACGACGATGGGCATACCCCCCTACGCCTGGCTCGCCCAGCACCGGGTGACCAAGGCGCGGGTCCTGCTGGAGAGCGGCCTGCGCCCCGCCGAGGTGGCCCCCCTCGTCGGCTTCGCCGACCAGGCGCACCTGACCCGCTGGTTCCGCCGGGTGCTCGGGGTGACCCCGGCGGCCTATCGCAACAGCGTTCAAGACAGGCCCGGACCGGCGGGCCGACACTCGGCCGCATGACTGCACGCGGCTGGTTCCTGTTCTCCCTGATGGGAGTGGTCTGGGGCATCCCCTATCTGATGATCAAGGTGGCGGTGGACGCGGTGTCCCCGCCGGTGGTGGTGTTCACGCGGTGCGCGCTCGGGGCGCTCCTGCTGCTCCCGTTCGCCCTGCGCCAAGGCGGCTTCGGCACGGCGGTACGGACCCATTGGCGGCCCCTGCTGGCCTTCGCGGTCCTGGAGATCATGATCCCCTGGTTCACCCTCACCGACGCCGAGCGGCACCTGTCCAGCTCGACGGCGGGCCTGCTGATCGCGGGTGTGCCGATCGTCGGCGTGGTCCTGGCCCGGCTCCTCGGCGACACCGAACACCTCGGCGCCCGCCGCGTGACGGGCCTGGCCCTGGGCCTCGCCGGGGTGGCGGTCCTCACCCTGCCGCACCTCACCGGCGGCGACGCCCGCTCCCTGCTGGAGGTCCTGCTGACGGTCCTGGGCTACGCCACCGCGCCGCTGATCGCGGCCCGCCGCCTCAAGGAGGTCCCCTCCCTCCACCTGACCGCCGCCTGCCTGTCCCTGGCCGCCCTGGTCTACGCCCCCGCCGCCGCGCTGACCCGCCCGTCCGCCGTGCCCGCGCCCACCGTGCTGGCCGCGCTGGCCGGACTGGGCGTGATCTGCACCGCGGTGGCCTTCGTCGCGTTCCTGGAGCTGATCCGGGAGGCCGGCCCCACCCGGGCCACGGTGATCACCTACGTCAACCCGGCGGTCGCGGTGGCCGCGGGCGCGCTGTTCCTGCACGAGCCGCTGACCCTGCCGGTGCTGGCCGCGTTCGCGCTCATCCTGGCCGGCTCGGTCCTGGCCACCGCCGCCGGTCCGCGGCCCGGTTCCCGCCGGGTACCATGGTCGGCACGGCAGACGAGCCGGGCGGACGGCCGCGTGGAGTCCCCCTAGGGGGCTTCCCGAGGAACGTCCGGGCTCCACAGGGCAGGGTGGTGGCTAACGGCCACCCGGGGTGACCCGCGGGACAGTGCCACAGAAAGCAGACCGCCCGGGGCTCCGGCCCCTGGTAAGGGTGAAACGGTGGTGTAAGAGACCACCAGTGCCCAGGGTGACCTGGGCAGCTAGGTAAACCCCACCCGGAGCAAGGTCAAGAGGGGACACCCCGGTGTCCCTGCGCGGACGATCGAGGGCTGCCCGCCCGAGTCCGCGGGTAGACCGCACGAGGCCGGCGGCAACGCCGGCCCTAGATGGATGGCCGTCGCCCCGGGCTCCGCGAGGAACCCGGGGAACAGAACCCGGCGTACAGCCCGACTCGTCTGCCCCTCGGCTCTCGCGGGAGGCGGCCGTGGCCCGGAGCGGTGTGGCCGGGCGGTGGACGTCACGGCCGGGCCGGCGTTCGGGGCGGTGGTGGTGCCGGTGTGGTTCGCGGAGCGCGGCGGCCCCCTGTGCGGGCCCGCCGTCCCCCCGGCGGATGCTCCGACATGGTCGCCCAGGCACACGTGCCGTACGCCGTGCGGTGCACACCGCACTGCCGGCTCAGCGCCTGCACCAGCATCAGTCCCCGGCCGCCCTCCGACAGATCGTCGTACGGGCCACCGGTGGCCGGAGGGCGCCATGTGCCGCTGTCGAAGACCTCGATCCACACGCCGGCCCGGGCACGCGTGAGCCGGAGGCTGACGTCGGCGGAGGGGCTGTGCCGGACCGTGTTGGTCACGAACTCGGAGACGACGAGGCGTGCCGCGTCGACCACCTCCTCGCCGATCCGCCATGCCGTCAACTGCATCCCCACGAAGGCTCTCGCCTGCGACACCGCCTCCTCTTCGGCCGGCAGGGCACAGACGGCGAGGGCGCTGGGGTGCTGCGGGCGCGGCTCCGTGACGTCGGACGGCACTGCAGCGTGGTGGCGCGGTTCTCGGTTTCGGGCAGGCATGACAACTCCTGTCATGACGGACGCAGGGTCACACGACGACGAGGGCGTGGAGCGTGCGCGGTCCGTGCACACCCTCCACCCGGTCGAGTTCGATGTCGCTGGTCGCCGAGGGTCCGGAGACGAACGTCAGCGGCCGGACGGGATCCAGGCGGGCCAGCGCCTCGGGAACGCAGGCCACGACCTGTTCGGCTCGCAGCACGCACACATGGTGGTCGGGCACCAGGGTCAGAGCGCGTCGTCCCTGTCCGGGACCGCCGTCCAGGACGAGGGTGCCGGTCTCGGCGATCGCGACGGCTGCGGTCGTGACCACACTGTCGACCCGGTCCAGTTCGCGGACGGGCACCTGCGGACGGTCGTCCAGCACCCGGTGCGGGCCGAGTGCGGCCAACCAGGCAGGGGGGAAGCCCTGTGGCACCACGACGCATGCGGCACCGCGGGCGCTCAGCATCTGTGCGATGGCCGTGGGGGCCTCCTCTTCGGTCAGCAGTCGCACCGAGGCGCCGTAGTCGGCGAGCCGCGTGGTGAGCAGTTCCAGCACCTCCGGGGAACCGGCGGCCGCCGTACCGCCTCGTGCGTAGGTACGGGTGACGGGTACGTCCTCGGGGCGCTCCCCTTCGGGGACGTCCGCGAGCGCCCGGCGGATACGACTGAGCACTTCTGTCCGCGCGTTCACCGGTGTGTCCTCCTCCACCAGGCCCGGAAGCTCTCCCGGGCCGGGGCCGGTACGTCACGTGCCTCGGTCCACGCCGAGGCGGGGCCGGGCAGCCGGCTGATCCGGCCGTCGTGGCTGGCCAGCCGCCCGGCAGCGGCCGCGGCGCGCTGCGCCGCCGCCAGCCGGGACGGGCTGGAGAGCACCGAGCGCGCCGCGGCCATGGCCAGCCGCTCGGGACTCGGCACCTTTCGGGTACGGCCCTCGTCGACCACTCGGGCCCGCAGGTGAACCAGGACCTCCGGAATGTTGATCTTGACGGGGCAGACCTCGTAGCACGCTCCGCACAGCGTCGAGGCGTACGGCAGCGAGCGGTCGGCCTCGGCCGCGGTGCCGCGCAGTTGCGGGGTGAGGATGGCACCGATCGGGCCGGGGTAGACCGAGCCGTAGGCGTGCCCGCCGACGCGTTCGTAGACGGGGCAGACGTTCAGACAGGCCGAGCAGCGGATGCAGTTGAGCGTCTGGCGTCCGACCGGGTCGGCGAGCGTGTCGGTACGGCCGCCGTCCAGGAGCACCAGGTGGAAGGCGCGCGGCCCGTCGTCCGCGGTGGTGCCGGTCCACGACGAGGTGTAGGGGTTCATCCGCTCGCCGGTGGAGGAGCGGGGCAGCAGCTGGAGGAAGACCTCCAGGTCCTGCCAGGTGGGAACGACCTTCTCGATGCCGACGACGGAGATGAGGGTCTCGGGCAGGGTGAGGCACATCCGCCCGTTGCCCTCGGACTCCACGACGACCGCGGTGCCGGTCTCGGCCACCAGGAAGTTCGCCCCGGACACCCCGACCTTGGCGCGCAGGAACTTCTCCCGCAGATGCCGGCGGGCCGCCTCGGCCAGCTCCCGCGGATCGTCGCCCAGATCGGCCGGCGCCGCACGGCCGTGCTCCCCCATGGTGCGCAGGAAGATCTCCCTGATCTCCGCCCGGTTGCGGTGGATGGCCGGCACCAGGATGTGTGAGGGCCGGTCCTCGCCCAGCTGGACGACCAGTTCGGCCAGGTCGGTCTCGTACGCGGCGATGCCCGCGTCGGCCAGTGCCTCGTTCAGGCCGATCTCCTGCGTGGCCATCGACTTGACCTTGACGACCTCCCGTTCGCCCGTGGCCTGGACGAGGTCGACGACGATCCGTGCCGCCTCCTGGCCGTCGCGCGCCCAGTGCACCTGGCCGCCCGCCGCGGTGACCCGCTCCTCCAACTGCAGCAGGTAGTGGTCCAGGTGGCGCAGGGTGCGCTCCTTGACGGCACGTCCGGCCTCGCGGAGCGCCTCCCAGTCGTCCACCTCGGTCACCGCCTCCTCGCGCTTGTGGCGGATGGTGGTGGTGGCGTGGGCGAGGTTGTGCCGCAGCCGGGTGTCGGCGAGCGCGGTGCGTGCCGCCGACGGGAAGGCGGGCGTGCCCAGGAAGGTGGGGCCGCTCATGGGGTGTTCCTTTCCGCGGTACGAGGGGACTGCCGGGGCTTCCCGGAGTGCGGGGCGAGCCGCGACCGGGAGGGGGCGGCCGCTGCCTGGTCCTCCTCGGTGGCGGCGAGAATCTCGGCCAGGTGCAGGGTGCGTACCCCGGTACGCAGCCGGGACAGGACGCCGCCGATGTGCATGAGGCAGGAGTTGTCGCCCGCGCACAGCACCTCGGCTCCGGTGCTCAGCACATGCCGCGCCTTGTCCGCGCACATGGCCACCGAGGTGTCGTGGTTCTTCAGGGCGAAGGTGCCGCCGAACCCGCAGCACTGCTCGGCGGCCGGCAGCTCGACCAGATCGATGCCGCGTACCGCCCGCAACAGCCTGAGCGGCCTGTCGCCCACGCCGAGCATGCGCTGTGAGTGGCACGTCGGATGGAAGGTGACCCGGTGCGGGAAGTAGGCGCCGACATCGGTGACGCCGAGGACGTCGATGATGAACTCCGACAGCTCGTGGACGGCCGGCGTGTCCCGCACCGCCGCGGCCAGCCCGGTGTCCCCGGCCACCTCGGCGACCCGCCCGTGGTACTCGCGCACCATGGCCGCGCAGGAGCCCGAGGGGGTGACGACCGCGTCGTAGCCGGCGAAGGTCTCGGCGAAACGGCGCACGAGAGGCACGCACTCCCGCTGGTAGCCGGTGTTGAAGTGCATCTGGCCGCAGCAGGTCTGGCCGGCGGGGAACTCCACCGCGCAGCCCAGGCGCTCCAGCAGCCTCACGACCGCCTGGCCGGTCTCCGGATAGAGCGTGTCGGTCAGGCAGGTGACGAACAGGGCGATCCGCATGGTTCCTCCGGTCGACGAGGGCGCGGCGGCGCTCACGGGAGCATCCCGGCGAGCAGGCTGGACTGCAGCAGGACCAGGACGCACAGGGCCAGCAGGAGCAGCAGGCTCCACTTGATGGCGGCCCGGAACAGCACCGACTCCCGGCCGACGAGGCCGACCGCGGTGGCCGCGATGGTGAGGTTCTGCGGGCTGATCATCTTGCCGACGACCCCGCCGGAGGTGTTGGCCGCGACGAGCAGGGTCGGGTCGAGCCCGGCCTTGTGCCCGGCGGTCTGCTGGAGCGTGGCGAACAGCGCGTTGGCCGAGGTGTCCGAGCCGGTGACGGCGGTGCCCAGCCAGCCGAGGATCGGCGAGAGGAAGGCGAAGGCGGCGCCCGCACCGGCGATCCAGGTGCCGATCGTGATGGTCTGGCCGGACAGGTTCATCACGTAGGCGAGGGCCAGCACGGAGGCGACGGTGAGCAGGGCCCAGCGCAGCCTGACCACCGTGGCGCCGAACTCCCGGACCGCGACGAGGGGGCTCACCCGGTACACAGCGGTGACCAGCACACCGGACAGCAGCAGCAGCGTGCCCGGGGAGGACAGCCAGGGGAAGGTGTAGACGGTGGCGGTGGAGGGCTGCCCCGCCGCCGTGAGGACGTGCCCGTCCAGACCCGGCCAGCCGAGCTTGAGATCGGTCGTGGCCAGGTACTCCTTGGCGGGGGTCCACAGCTTCGCCAGGGAGAAGACGGCGATCACGATCAGGTAGGGCAGGAAGGCCATGACCACCCGGGCTCCGCTGTCCGGTCGCTCGATGGTGGCCGTGGCGGTGGGCACCGGACGCGTGGCGCCGGCCCCGCCCTCCTCGCGCGGGGCGCCCGACGGCACAGCGTCGTCCGGGCCTGCGCCGTCGCCCCGCTCCGCGTCGCGCTCCCGCAGCAGGGCGGCTCTGGCCTGCTCGCCACCGGCGGGCTGCCACACGCGCAGGAAGAGGACGACCGCCGCCAGGGCCGCGAGCGAGGCGATGATGTCGGTCAGCTCCACCGAGATGTAGTTCGAGGTGACGAACTGGGTGGCTGCGAAGACCGCGCCGCACACCAGCGCCACGGGCCAGGTCTGACGCAGTCCGCGGCGGCCGTCGACGAGCAGGACGAGCAGCAGCGGCACGAACAGGGCGACGACGGGGGTCTGCCGGCCGACGTAGGCACCGATGTCCGTGTAGGGGATCTTGGTGAGGTTGCCCGCCGTGATGATGGGAATGGCGATCGCGCCGAAGGCGACGGGCGCGGTGTTGGCGACCAGCACGGTGAGCGCAGCCCGTACGGGCGCGAAGCCGACGGCCATGAGCATGACGCCGGTGATCGCCACGGGGGCGCCGAATCCCGCCAGGGCTTCGAGCAGGGCGCCGAAGCAGAAGGCGATGATGACGGCCTGGACCCGGGGATCGTCGCTGATCAGTCCGAAGGCGCGGCGCAGGTCCTCGAAACGGCCGGTGACGACGGTGAGTTGGTAGAGCCAGATCGCCGCGACCACGATCCACATGATGGGGAAGAGACCGAAGGCCGCGCCTTCACCGGTCGACAGCAGCGCGAGCTTGACGGGCATGCCGTAGCACGCCACGGCGACGATGAGCGCCACGGCCAGGGAGGCGAGTCCGGCCCAGTGCGCCTTGAGTCGCAGCCCGCCGAGGAGCAGGAAGAGGGTGAGCAGGGGCAGGGCGGCGACGAGAGCGGAGAGCGCCAGGCTGTCCATGAGAGGGGAGAGATCCGGCTGGTACATGCAGTCCTCGCAACACATCGGAGCTTGGTCAGACCATGCTTTGGCTCCTCCACGCTGACACCATTCCGTCACCGGTGTCCAGAGGGTGGAAGGCAGAAAATTGCTGTGGTCAGACCAAAGATCGGGCGCCTCAAGCTATGATCAGAAGGAAGGGTGTTGCCTCAACGGGATGAAAGGGCTTTCCATGGCGGAGCCGAGTGCGGCCTGGGAGCCGGTACCGCGTTCCCGCACTTTCGAGCTCGTGCTGGCCCGGATCGAGGACCAGATCCTGGCGGGCAACCTGAGCGTCGGCGACCGGTTGCCGCCGGAGCGGGAGCTCGTCGAGCTGCTCGGAGTGAGCCGGGCGGCCGTCCGGGAGGCCCTGCGGATCCTGGAGGCGCAGGGGGTGCTGCGCTCCCGCGTGGGTACCGGGCCGGATTCCGGCAGCGTGATCACCGCCATGCCGAGCAACGGCCTCACCCAGTTGCTCCGCCTGCACATGGCGCTGGCGAACTTCCCCCTCGACGACGTGGTGGAGGCCCGCGCCACGCTCGAACGCTCCAGCGCCCGTCTCGCCGCCGGCCACGCCAGCCAGGAGGACCTGGCCCGGATCCGGGAACCGCTCATCCGCATGGACGACAAGGCCCTGACCCGCGAGCTGTTCAACGACCACGACACCGCTTTCCACGTCGCCATCGCCGAGGCCGGGGGCAACCGGCTGATGGCGGACATGACCGTCGCCGTCCGCAACGCCGTACGGCGCACCCTGCTCACCGCGTTCCACCGGATCGCCGACTGGGAGCCGATCGCCGCCCGGCTGCGGGCGGACCACCACGCGATCTACGACGCCATCGCGGCGGGCGACGTGGAGCGCGCCGGTGACCTGGTGGAGCAGCACATCCGCGGCTTCCACGACGATGTCGTCCGCAAGGCCCTGAGCATGCCGGAGGCCGGGGCCGCGGTGACCGGGACGGAGACGGGGCCGGCCTGAAGGGCTGATGCCGTGCAGGGGCGGGGTGGTGCGCGACGGCCGGTGCGGCACGTCTGGCCGTAGGGCCACGCGGTCGCCTGCGGGGAGGTGCGTGAGGGGTCGGGAAGCGTCAACGGGTGGCTGGGGCCGCACAAGTGACGGTATGTCATACCGTCGGCGGACGGCGGTGGGCACGGCGACGATCGAGGGCTGCCCGCCCGAGTCCACGGGCAGACCCTACGAGGCCGGCGGCGACGCCGGCCCTGGATGGATGGCCGTCGCCCCGGGCTCCGCGAGGAACCCGGGGAACAGAACCCGGCGTACAGCCCGACTCGTCTGCCACACTACGTTTTCGCAGGTCAGGTGCCCCTTCCTCGGTGTGGAGAGATCGGCCGGGTCGCATCCGGGCCGGCGGCCAGGAATCGAGAAATCGACCTGCAGTAGGAGAATCCTCTCCGTCAGAGACCGCCGGCCCCGGAGAACTGTGCCGCCATGAGGACCTGGGCCGCCCCGGTGCGGAAGTAGAGGACCGAGCGGCCCGCGCGCCGCCGCTGGGTCAGGTTGGCCTCGCGCAGGATCCGCAGATGCCGGCCCACCGACCCCAGAGGCAGGCCGGTGAGAGCCACCAGCTGGGTGGTGGTCTTCGGTGCGTCGAGCAGGGTGAGCAGTTCGGCCCGGGCAGGGCCGAGCAGCGCGGCCAGGGCCTTCGGAGCCGCACGGCGCTCGTCGTCGGCCAGGACTCCCGAGCAGGGATAGACGACCGCGTACCGCCTGACGGGATACGCGTTGCGACCGCCGGCCGCAGGGACGTCCCAACAGACCCAGGTCTGGTTCAAGGTGACTGGGACGAACATCAGCTGCACCCTGGAGAGCTCCAGCGGCGGGCTGTCGCAGACGGTGGTCTGAAGACGGTCGTCCCCGAGCCAGCGCATTCCCGGGCGCATCTCGTTCAACGCGGTGGCCCACCCGTGCAGGGCGGCGCGGGCGGTGCGGGCCACGATATCGGCTTCGATGATCCGCCTGCGGCGGGGCCAGGAGGGCTGGATGGTCTCCGCCCACACCCACTCCAGCAGGTCTGCGGCCCGCTGGGCCAGGTCGTCGCGGCGCAGGAGGGCCGGCAGCGAGCCGTTCAGCGACTCCGCCAGGTCGGCCAGGACCACGGCGGGCGGAACGCTGCGGATCTGCTCCAACTCCTCGGCGAAAGCGGGATCGCTTCCGCCGAGGGGTGTGGGGGTCAGGAAAGTCGCGTTCCACCGGCGTCTGAGCGCCGCCTCGACCAAGGCGGCCGTGACCGGGTCATCGGCCAGGCGGGCCCGGTAACCGGCGAGGTGGGTGTCGAGCCACTGGCGCTCGCCGAGGTGGGCCGCGTGGCCGCGGTGCAGGGTCTTCAGAGCAGCCAGCGCCTCAGCCAGGGGAGAAGTGGCGAACCGGCTCCCGGCGAGAGTGTCCGTGTCGACCCGCCACCAGCTCATCGTTTCGCCTCCCCGCGAAAGTCTAACGACTCGTCGATGATGCCGGAGAGACTCTGCGCCATGCGTACTTATCGGGAGCTCTTCGTCACCAAGGAGTTCACTCCGCTCTTCCTCGCCGCGGCCGGGCAGACGGCAGCCCAGACGGTGAGCGGTCTGGCCCTCGGCATCCTGGTGTACGAACGGACCGGCTCGGCTCTCCTGTCCTCCCTGGCCATGTTCGCCCCCGCGCTCGCCCACATGGTGGGAGCGGCCACCGTGCTGTCCGGGGCGGACCGGCTGCCGCCGCGCGCAGCCATGACCGGCCTCAGTCTGCTCTTCGGTGCCGGTACGGCCCTGCAGGCGATCCCCGGCCTGCCGGTCTGGGCGATGTTCGTGGTGCTGCTGGGGCTTGGCGTCGCGGGGTCGGTCAGCGGCGGGGTGCGGTACGGGTTGCTCAACGAGATCCTGACCCGGGACGGTTACCTGATCGGGCGGTCCATGCTCAACATGTCGTTCGGGATCATCCAGATCTGCGGATTCGCGGCCGGCGGCGCACTGGTGACGGTGCTCTCGGCGCGCGGCACGCTGCTCCTGTCCGCGGCCCTGTATCTGCTGGCCGCCGTGGTGGCGCGCTGGGGGCTCAGCAGTCGGCCGCCGCGGGGAGCCGGGCGGACGTCGGTCGCCGAGACCTGGCGCACCAACGCACGGCTCTGGTCCTCGCTTCCCCGGCGGTACGTCTACCTCGCGCTGTGGGTGCCCAACGGCCTGATCGTGGGAGTGGAGTCGCTCTACGTCCCGTACTCGCCCGACGACGCCGGCCTGCTCTTCGCCCTCGGCGCTGTCGGAATGCTGGCCGGCGACGTCGTCGCGGGCCGCTTCCTGTCCGCTCGGTGGCGGGACCGGCTGGCCGTCCCGCTCTGCGTCCTGCTCGCCGCCCCCTACCTGCTGTTCGCGCTGCATCCGGGCCTGCCGGTCGCCCTGGTGCTGGTCACGGTCGCCACCCTCGGGTACGCGTCGGGGCTGCTGCTCCAGGACCGTCTGATGGCACTGACACCCGACGAGCTGAGCGGGCAGGCTCTGGGCCTGCACAGCTCAGGGATGCTCACCATGCAAGGGCTCGGAGCGGCGGTGGCCGGTTCGGTGGCCGAGCTGACGTCACCGGCCACCGGGATCGTGGTGACGGCGGCGGCATCGCTGGCCACGACCCTGCTGCTGGCGCCCGGACTGCGCAGGGGGACGACGGCGGGCGGGGGGAAGAACCGGGACCAGGACGCCGTTCCCGCCCGGCAGTAGGCAGTGCACGAAGCTTCAACATCGCTTCCATCCGGCTTCCATCCGGACCGCGCAGCCTGGGCAGGTGCTGACTTCGAGCGATGACTTGTCTCGGTTCTGTGCCTTCCTGTTCACTTCGATGTCCCGTGCCGACCAGCGCCGTTGGGGTGAGGTGTACGTGCGCGGCCTGGTCGAGGTACCCGGCCGGAAGTCGGTGCGCCGGATCTCCGAGCGGCTGCTCGGGCGGCGTGCCGACCAGAGTCTCCAGCAGTTCGTGAATCAGAGTTCCTGGGACTGGCAGCCGGTGCGCGAGCGCATCGCCGAGGTGGTCGACGCGACGCTGGCGCCCCGAGCCTGGGTGGTGGAGGAGACCGTGCTGCCGAAGAGCGGGCGCAGCTCGGTGGGGGTGGACAAGCAGTTCTCCCAGACGCTGGGGCGGGTGCTCAACTGCCAGCTGGGGCTGGCGGTGCTGGCGGTCGGGCCGGCCGGCACCGTACCGGTCAACTGGCGGCTGATGCTGCCGCGTTCGTGGGACACCGATCGTGAGCGCCGGGCCCGCAGCCGAGTGCCCGACGAGGAGCGTCACCGCTCCCGTTGGGAGCACCTGTTCGACGCGCTGGACGAGCTGGCCGTCGGCTGGCACGCGCGGCCGCTGCCCGTCGTCGTGGACGCGAGCCGCAGCCCGTCGGCGACCGCGCTGATACGCGGCCTGGAGAACCGCGGGTTGCGGTACGTGGTCCGGGTCGACAGCGCCACGCCGCTGGCGCGGCTGCCCTCCGGCGAGGTGGTCACGGTGGGGGAGCGGTTGGCCTGCGCCGGGAGCGCCCGGACCCCGGCCCAGCACTGGCGCAGCGGCCTGGGCCATCGCTCGCGCTACAGCACCGTCCTGCTGCCCGATCCCGTGGGGACGGGCGCCGTGCGAAGTGTCGGTCTGCCGCGCCGCACTCGGAAGGTCGTGGTGGGCTGGGGCGCGGAGTCGGATCGCGTGGAGTCGGCGTGGGTCACCAATGTGGAGAGCACTCGGTCCGCCGACCTGCTGGAACTGCTGGGGCTGAGCTCCCGGGCCGGCCGGGACCTCCAGCGCCTGAGTGAGCTGTCGGGCCTGCGTCACTTCGAGGGGCGGTCGTTCCGGGGCTGGCACCACCATGTCACGCTGGTCTCGGCGGCGCACGCCTACGGGCTGCTCAGGCGGCTGCCGGGCGCCGACGCGGGGTTGCCGGCGTCAGTCGAGGCGGCAACCCGCTAGGTCGAGTGTCTGCGGTAGCCCGTCCGAGGGCCGGTGAGGCGGGTCGAGAGCGGGGTCCGCGAGCAGGATGGCCCTGTGCAGCTGGCGCAGGCGTCGGGACGGTTCGATGCCGAGCTCCTCGGCGAGCACGGCGCACAGCTGCCGGTAGACCGTGAGTGCCTGGGCTTGTCGCCCCGACCTGAACAGGGCCAGCATGAGCTGGGCGTGCAGGTTCTCGTGGGTGGGGAATTCGGCGGTCAGGCCGGTCAGTTCGCTGATCAACTCGTGGTGCAGGCCGAGCTGGAGCTCGGCTTCGATGTGCAACTCGACACAGCTGAGCCGTTGTTCCTGGAGCCGGGCCTGGTGGGCCGTGATGAACGGGCCGGCCTGCACGTCGACGACAGGTGAGCCCTTCCACAGGGTGAGGGCGTCGCGCAGCGTCTCGGCTCCCCGGCAGTGGTCCCCGCTCAGCAGTGCGCGCTTGCCCTCGTCCACCTGGTCGGCGAACCGGAACAGGTCGAGACCGGTACGGCCGAGGAGCAGTTGGTACCCGTGCTGCCGGGTGCGCAGGATGCCGTGCGGCGGCCGTTCCCCTGTGCCGGCCGTCTGCAGGGCGCGGCGGATCCGCATGACGTAGGTGCGCAGCGTGGTGACGGCGCTGCGCGGCGGGTCCGCCCCCCAGAGTTCGTCGATGCACGTGGTGGTGGGGACGAACTGATTGGCGTTCAGTGCCAGCAGTGCGAGCAGCTGGCGCGGTTTCGGCGCGCTGGGCGCGCAATCGGGGCCTTGCCCGGAGTTCCCCATGTAGAGCGGTCCTAAGATTTCGACGTGCAAAGGTCGCGCCTCCCCGTGCCGGGTCGCCGCCGGTGGGCCGGCAACTCCGGCACGCGTACGGGCGGCAACTGCTTGACCACTGAAACGATCCGCACCCTAGGTAGCCCTGTCAGCGAAAATCAACGGGGTTTAAGGCGTCATGGTCGTGTTCAGGACATCCGGCCGACGGGAACCGGATCTGTGTCATCCGTTCGATACACTCGGCCGTTGTCGCAGGTGTCCGCTTCGGGGAGTACACGCGGACGGGGGCAGCCGGGTCGCGGCCGCCCCCTCGTTCGGCTAGGACTCGAAGGCGCTCAAGGCGGCGGAGGCCGCGCGGAGGAAATCTGGCCTGCTTCCACTGAAGACACCGCTGGGACGCGGATGGTTCACCACGACATCGGTGAATCCGATTTCTTGGCACCTCCCTACGAGGTCCACGAATTGCTCGGGCGACGAATAGGGTGATTTCACGATCCGGCTCACGTTCACCAGACGCCTGATATCCGAGAATTCCCGCCCGGTCTTCTCGCAGGTCTCCGCGAGCCGGGCCACCTGCCGGGCCAGCAGCTGCCAGGCCTCCTCCTCCGGCCTCTCGCCGGGGCGGCCGGCGTCGCCGATGGTCACCCACCACTGGCCGTGCCGGGCCGCGAGCCGCATGCCGCGCGGCCCCGCCGCCGCGATGGCGAACGGCACCCGCGGCCGCTGCACGCAGCCCGGCACCATCCGGGCCTCCTCGGCGCTGAAGTACGCGCCTCGGTAGGTCGTCGCCCGGTTGCGCAGCAGCTCGTCCGAGAGGCCGACGAACTCGGCGAAGCGGTCGGCGCGCTGCGTCGGTGACAGGTCCTCGCCGCCGAGCAGGCGGGCGTCGGCACCCGGCGCGCCGGCGCCCATCCCGAACACGAAGCGGCCGCCCGAGAGCTCGTCGATGGTCATCACCTGCTTGGCCACCACGACCGGGTGCCGGAAGTTCGGGGTGGACACCATCGTCCCCAGCCGGATCCGCTCGGTCACGGCGGCCACCGCGGAGAGCACGGCCAGGGAGTCGTACCAGGGCTCGTCGCTCAGCGAACGCCAGGAGTGGTGGTCGAAGGACCACGCGTGGTGCAGGCCCAGCTGTTCCAGTTCCAGCCAGATCTCCCGGGCCTGCGGCCAGGTGTGTTCCGGGAGCACGACGGCGCCGATCCGCACCCCGTCCGGCCGCGGCACCCTCATCGTCCCCCCAGCCGGGAGGCGACCAGCTCGCGGCAGAGGTGGTTGGGCGGGCCCATCAGGGTGACCGCGCGGGCGTCCTGTGCGAGCCGGTTGAGCACGTGACCGCGCGAGAACGCGGCGCTGCCGGCCAGCTCCTGGGCGCCCCGGCAGATCGACTCCGCTGTCTCGGAGGCGAACACCTTGGCCGTCAGGGCGGGGCTGCTGCGGTCTCCGGGGGTCCCGGTGGCCGCATCCACCACTCCCCGAACGGCCGCGAGGCGCGAGCCCAGCTCGAAGACGTGGTGCCGGTAGAGCGGGCTGTCCAGGAGGGAACGCCGGCGTCCGACGTCGAGCGCGATGTCGTGGGCCTCCTCGGCGATACCCAGCGCGACGGCGCCGAGGGTCAGTCCCAGGGCATGCGGATGGCCGATGACCGCCGGGGTGTCGCCGGAGCGGATCAGGACGTCCACGTCCTCGGCCAGGTAACCGTCCAGGCGGATCAGACCGGTCGCCGAACGGCGCATGCCGGACAGGTCCAGCACCCCGTCGGCGGTGAAGCCGGGCCGGGTGCTGTCGACCACGAAGATGCCCTGGTCGGTCCGGCCGTAACTTCCGGACGCCTGTCCCTGGTCACCGGTGCGGGCCAGGATCAGGTAGAAATCGGCCACCCCCGCGCCCGTGGTGAAGGTCTTCGCGCCGTTGAGCACCCAGGCACCGTCCGCCCGTCGCTCCGCGGTGGTCGCGATCTTCTGCTTGGCCGCATCCGAGCCGGGCTCGCTCCAGGACGAGGCGAAGATCCGGCCCTCGTGGGAGACCGCCGTCAGCAGCCGCCGGCGCTGCTCTTCGCAGCCGTAGGCGACGATGCGGCTGACAGCCGCGTAATGCAGGAAGACGATGATCCCCACGGAGGCGTCGGCCCGGGCCAGGGCGGTGATCACGGTGTTGGCTTCACGCCAGTCGGCCCCGAGCCCCCCGTACCCGGCCGGGACGGGCAGTCTCAGCACACCGCTCGCGTGCAGCGCGGCCAGGACGGTGTCGCTGGGGCGGCCACTGGTGTCGTCGTGGACCTCCGCCCGGAGCGCCGCCAGCAGCTCGGTGAGCTCAAGCGGACCGGAAGGGGTGGGTGGAGTCGCGGGGGATTCCATGGTTCCTCTCTCCACGAGGGGCCTCAGCGGACGAGCACATGGCCGTCGTCCGCGCGGTGGGACCGGGAGCGGCGCAGGTCAGCCAGCGCGAAGGTGCGCTGGACCCAGCGGTCCCGGCCGTCGTAGCGCGGGCGGAACGCGCTGCGGCCGTGCAGACAGACCCGGTTGTCGACGATGGCGAGGTCCCCGGCGCGTAACCGGACGGTCCGGGCCACGGCCGCCAGCGCGTCCGACAGGTCCGTCAGCGCCTCCCGGGCGGCCGGGGTCAGGCCGGACGTGGCCGCGAAGTCCACCTGGATGTCGGGATCGTCGGGTGCCCCGGTCAGCACGGGGTGCCGGACCGCCCCGCCGTCGGGCGAGCCGAAGGACGGCGGCGGCTGGGTGCTGAACTCGGGCTGCCGGAGGCACTCGCGGGTCCGGTCCGGGAGATTCGGCAGCGCCTCGCGGATCGAGGCGGTGGACAGCCCGGCGACCCCCTCGTGGTCCGCCCGCAGGCAGAGCAGCATCACGAAGTCCGGGCGGTGCTCGTGAAAGGCGTTCTCGTTGTGCATCATCAGGTCGACGGAGCCGGCGTTGCCCTGGAAGTACTCCTGGCCCGGCACCGGCACGACGTCCTGCACCAGCGCGCCGGACTTCTCGGCCAGGAAGGCGGCCGGATCACCGAGCCCGCACGCCGTCATGACCAGGAGCGCGGCCGGGACGGTGGCCGTCCGCTGGATCGAGCCGCTCACCGTGGGGGTGGCCGGCAGCTCCTGCTCGTCCACCGGAAGCCCGCGCAGGACGACGGCGCCGGCCGGCCCCGAGTCCCGGCGGAAGGCACCGATCTCACGGCGGTACAGGGCCGGCAGCTCCGCCCACGCGGACCGGGCCGCAGCCACCCACTCGACGTCGTCGATCCGGTCGGCCGCCGACACCAGCTGCCGGCTGACGTCGGCCATCTCCGCGGCCGCCGCGGCGGGGATCGCGCGGACGGCCTCCGCGGGCGTGGCCTGTGCTGTCTTGGACATGCTTCCTCTCCTCCGCAATAGCCGGAAAGCGAGTACGAGTGGGCGTCAGGCCCGCGGCCGGCGTAGTTCGTCCGCGAGCACGGCGCCGATCCGCTCCGCCGGACGCCGGTGCATCATCACGCCGTGCACGCAGTCGACCGGGTGGACTTCCAGGTCCTCGGACAGGAAGCGGCGCCAGGCCCGGGGGTCCCCCGAGTCCGGGTCGGCCGCCGCGTGGAAGAAAACCGCGCCGCCCCGGAACACGCCCGGCCGGTGGGCCCGTCCCAGCGTCGCGTGGTGGATGAACGTACGGGCCATGGCGGAGATGGTCTCTCCGTCCAGGCCGGCGAGCGGGCCGTCCCCCTGCCCGGTCAGCCGGATGAACTCGGCCACCGTCAACCGCTCGCCGGGCGACTCGGCCACCGACTGCCCCAGTGAGCGCAGCAGTTCGGCGAGCGGATCGGGCCCGTCGGCCGGCTCCGTCGCTGTGGCGTCCGGTTCCGGCGGGTAGCCGTCGAGCATCGCGAGCAGCTCGACCTCCTCACCCTGCTCCTGGAGGCCGACAGCCATGGCGTGGGCGACGAGCGCGCCGAACGACCAGCCGAGCAGCCGGTAGGGGCCGGACGGCTGGACCTGCCGGATCAGCACGAGGTAACCGGCGGCCAGCTCGGCGACGCTCGCGGCCGCCGTCCCGTCCGGCCGCAGTGTGGGTGCCTGCACCGCGTACACCGGCTGGTCCGGGTCGAGCCGGTCGAGGAGCGCCGCGTACACCCAGCCGATGCCGGCCCCCGGATGGATGCAGAACAGCGGGGGCCGCTGCTCCGGGCGGCCGGCACGCAGCGTCAGCAGGGGTGCCAGTGAATCCTGGTGGACGCCGGCCGCGAGGCGGGCCGCCAGCGCGGCCACGGAGGGCGCGGTGAAGAGGTCCTGGACGCCGACGCGCAGGCCGAGAGCGGAGCGGATCCGGGTGACCAGCCGGGCGGCGAGCAGGGAGTGCCCGCCCAGGGCGAAGAACCCGTCGTCCACGCCCACGTGTGGCAGGCCGAGTACCTCGGCGAACAGGCCGCAGAGCGCCTTCTCCAGCTCCGTCTCCGGGGCCCGGCCGGCGCCGGCCGTGGGTGTCTTCGGTGCGGGCAGCCGCCGGCGGTCCAGCTTCCCGTTCGCGGTGAGCGGCAGACGGTCGAGCAGGACGTACGCCGAGGGCAGCATGTACGCGGGCAGCAGACCGGCGGCGGCCGCTCGCACCGACTCGGTGTCCAGGCCCTCGGGCGCGGCCGGCACCAGATAGGCCACCAGCCGGTCGCCGCCGAGCACGGTCGCGGCCGCGGCCGCCACCCCGGGCAGTGTCGACAGCACCGCCTCGACCTCGCCCAGCTCCACCCGGAAGCCCCGCACCTTGACCTGGTCGTCCACCCGCCCGACGAACTCCGCCTGCCCGTCGTGGCGCCAGCGCACCAGGTCCCCGGTGCGATACATCCGGGCGCCCGGCGGGCCGTACGGGTCCGGCAGGAACCGGGCCGCCGTCAGATCGGGCTGGTTCAGGTAACCCCGGGCAAGCAGCCCTCCGCCGATGTAGAGCTCGCCGACCACGCCCGCCGGGACCGGGGACAGCGCGTCGTCCAGCACGTACCACCGGGTGTTCCAGATCGGGTGGCCGATGGTGACGCCGCCGGCCGGTACGCGGTCGCCCGGCTCGATGCGGTACTCGGCGCACCCCACCGTCGTCTCGGTCGGCCCGTACTCGTTGACCACGGTCACCCCGGGGTGGTCGGCGCGCCATTCGTCCAGCGCCGCGCCCAGCAGCAACTCGCCGCCGAGCACGAGCTGACCGGTGGGAGCGTACGTCTCGGGCAGGATCTGGAACAGGCCGAGGTGCGAGGGGGTCGCCTTGACGAAGGTCGGCTGCTCCACCGCGGCCGGCTCGTCGTCGAGCGTCACGAGTTCGAGCGAGCCGCCGCAGGTCAGCGGCCCCCACAGTCCGGTGACGGTGAGGTCGAAGGCGACGGGGGAGTGGACCAGCGCCCGCCCGGCCATCGCCGGGTAGGCGTGCCGGGCCCATGCCAGGTACAGGTTGAGCGATCCGTGCTCGATCACCACGCCCTTGGGCTCGCCGGTCGAGCCGGAGGTGTAGATGACGTACGCGGTGGTCGCCGCGGTCAGCTCAGCGGTGCGCTCCGCCGGGTCCAGGTCGGCCGCCGGATGCCGGTCCACGGCGGCCGCACTGTCCGGCTCGTCCAGGAGCAGCCGGGTCAGCGGGGGGAGGCGCTCCGCGAGCGCGGTGGTGGTCACTGCCAGCGCGGGCGCCGCCGAGGTGACGATGCGGGCCAGCCGCTCGGGCGGCTGCTCGGGGTCGAGCGGCAGATAGCCCGCCCCGGCCTTGAGCACGCCCAGCAGCACCGCCACCAGCTCCGGGGTGCGTGGCAGGGCCACCGCGACGAGCCGCTCCGGCCCGATGCCCAGGCTCGCCAGATGGCGGGCGAAGCGGTTGGCCCGCTCGTTCAGCTCGGCATAGCTGAGGACCGTGGTGCCACCGCGCACGGCCGGGGCGTCCGGGGTCTCGCGTGCGCACTGCTCGAACAGCTCCGGCACCGTCCGTTCCGGCACGTCCGCGGCGGTGTCGTTCCAGTCGACCAGGATGCGCCGGCGCTCCTGTGCCGTCAGCAGGTCGACCGAGCCGATCCGGCGGTCCGGGTCGGCCGCCAGCTGCTCCAGCATCCGGCGCAGCCGGCCGGCCAAGGCCTCGGCGGTGACCCGGTCGAACAGTGCCTCGGCGTACTCCAGCACGCCGTGCAGGCCCCCCGGGGCCCCGTCGGCGTCGACGCTGTCGGTCAGGGCGATGCGCAGGTCGAACTTGGACACCTCGAAGCGGACCGGCTCCTCGACGACCTCCAGACCGGGCAGCACCAGGCCGTCGGTCACGCTCCCGTCCAGCTGGAGAACGACCTGGAACAGCGGATGGCGGGCCAGCGCACGGTCCGGGTTGACCGCCTCGACCACCCGCTCGAACGGCAGGTCGGCGTGCTCGTACGCGGCCAGGTCGGCATCCCGCACCCGGCTCAGCAGCTCGGCGAAGGTCGGGTTCGCGGAGACGTCTGTGCGCAGCACGAGGGTGTTGACGAAGACACCGACCAGGTCGTCCAGGGCCTCGTCGCCGCGGCCCGCCGCGGGAACCCCGATCGGGATGTCGGTGCCGGCCCCGAGACGCGACAGCAGCGCGGCCAGGGCCGCGTGCAGCACCATCAGGAGCGTGCAGCCGTGGGCGCCGGCCAGTCGCAGCAGCCGGGCGTGCAGCTCGCCGTCCAGCGTCAGCGGCACGATGCCACCGCAGTTGTCGGCCGTTTCGGGCCGGGGCCGGTCGTACGGCAGCTCCAGCTCGGTCGGCAGGCCGGCCAGCCGCTCCCGCCAGAACGACAACTGCCGGGCGGCGGAGGAGTCCGGGTCCTGCTCCTCGGCCAGCAGGCCGAGCTGCCAGAGCGCGAAGTCCGCGTACTGCACGGGCAGCGCCGGCAGCCGGGGCTCCTCACCCACGACGCGCGCGGTGTACGCGGTGGACAGGTCCCGCAGAAGGACGCCCAGGGACCAGCCGTCGGTGGCGATGTGGTGCACCACCAGCGCCAGGACGTGCTCCTCGGGGCCCGCCCGGTACAGGGCCGCGCGCAGCGGAGGCTCCGCGGCCAGGTCGAACTCCCGTTCCGCGAAGGTGGCGAGGAGCCGGTCGAGATCGCCGGGCGGGCACTCGGCGTGCTCCAGCAGCGACGGCACGGAACCTGCCGGGAGGATGTGCTGGCGCGGGTCGCCGTCGTGGTCGGGGAAGACCGTCCGCAGCGCCTCGTGCCGGGCGACCACGTCCGCGAGGGCCGCGGCCAGGGCGTCGGCGTCGAGCCGGCCGCGCAGCCGCAGCGCGAACGGCGAGTTGTAGTCGGCGCTCTGGCCGGTCCGGCTCAGGAACCAGATCCGCCGCTGTGCGGGGGACAGCGGCAGTACGGCGGGCCGTGCGGCCGGGACGAGCGCCGGCCGGGCGGGCCGGGACGCCTCCAGCAGGTGCACCAGACCGGCCACGGTCGGCGTCCGGAACAGGTCGCGGATCGCAAGCTCGGCCCCGAAGGCGGAGCGGATCCGGGCGATCAGCCGGGTCGCCAGCAGCGAGTGCCCGCCGAGCGCGAAGAAGTCGTCCTCGGCGCCGATCTTCGGCAGCCCCAGGACCTCCGCGAACAGTCCCGCGAGGATTTCCTCCCGGGGGTCGCGCGGCGCCCGGGAACCGGCCTCCGTGCCCTGCTCCGGGGCGGGCAGCTCCGTGCGCAGCAGGGCATGGCGGTCGAGCTTGCCGGTCGCCGTGAGCGGCAGCCGGGGAACGGTCACGAAGTGGGAGGGGATCAGGTAGTCCGGGAGGGATTTCGCCAGCAGGGCCCGCAGCCCGGCCGGTCCGGGCGCGGAGCCACCGATCGTGGTGAGGTAGGCGACCAGCCGACGGTCGCCGGGAGCCACCTCGACCGGGAGCACCGCGACCTCGCCGACCTCGGGGAGTTCGCGCAGCCGGGCCTCCACCTCGGCCGGCTCGACCCGGTAGCCGCGGATCTTCACCTGGTCGTCCGCCCGGCCCAGGAACTCCACCGTGCCGTCCGGGCGCCACCGGACCAGGTCACCGGTCCGGTACATCAGCTGCCCGGGTCCGGTCGCGTACGGGGAGGGCAGGAACCGCTCGGCGGTGAGGTCCGGCCGGCCGACGTAGCCCCGGGCGAGCCAGGGCCGGGTCACGTACAGCTCGCCGGGCACCCCCACCGGCACCGGCCTCATGCGCTCGTCCAGCACATCTACGCGGGTGTTGGCGATCGGCCGGCCGATCGGCGGGTTCGTCGGCCAGTCCTCCGGCGGCCCGGTCATCAGGTGAGCGACGACCGCGTGCGTCTCGGTGGGGCCGCACTGGTTCTCCAGGACGACACCGGGCATCCGGGCCAGGAACGCGCGGATCTCCTTGCTGAGGGTGAGCCGTTCGCCCGCCGTCACGATCTCCTTCAGCGGCGGTGGCGCCGCCGCCTCCGCGGCGTCCTGGACGGCGAGCTGCTCCAGCACCATCGGCGGGCAGAACAGCCGCCGGACGCCGTGCGCCCGGACGGCGGCCAGCACCTGGCGGGGGTCGCGGCGCTGCTCCTCGCTGATCAGTACCAGCGAGCCGCCGGTGAGGAAGGTGGTGAACAGCTCCTGGAAGGAGGCGTCGAAGTACAGGGAGGAGAACTGGAGGGTGGGCCCCGTGACGGTGGTCCGCTCGATCTGCCACTGGATCAGATTGCGCAGCGGCGCGTGGGCCATGGCGACGCCCTTCGGACGGCCGGTGGAGCCCGAGGTGTAGATCACGTAGCAGAGGCTGCCGCCGGTGGCGAGCGGCGTGGGGTCGGTCGACGGGTGCTGCCCGAAGCCGTCCGGCTCCAGCAGCACGGCGGGGACGCCGGCCGGCAGCAGGCCGGCGAGCCGCTGGTCGGTGACGACCGTCCCGGCCGAGGCGTCGCGCAGCAGGTAGGCGATCCGGTCAGCCGGGTACGCCGGGTCGAGCGGCAGGTAGCCGCCCCCGGCCTTGAGCACGGCGAGGAGGGCCACCACGAAATCCGTGCCACGCGGCAGCAGCAGACCGACGGTCCGCTCCGGCCGGACGCCGTGGGCGCGCAGTTCGTGGGCGAGCCGGTTGGCCCGGGCGTTGAGTTCGCGGTACGTCAGCCGCCGGTCGCCCTCGACCAGGGCGGTGGCGTCGGGGGTGTGGCGGACCTGGCGTTCGAAGGCGTCCGTGACCGTGCCCTCGGGGACGGGCCGCGCGGTGTCGTTCCAGGTGTCGAGCAGCTCGGCCAGCCGCCCGGCGTCGACCAGCGGCAGGTCCGCCACCGGGCGGTCCGGGTGCCGGGCGGCCTCCTCCAGCACATGGACGTACTGCGCGGCGAGCGAGCGTCCGGTCGCCTCGTCGAAGAGGTCGGTGGCGTAGACGAGTTCGCCGGTGAGCGGCCCCGACCCGGACTCCGTCAGGTGCAGCGCGAGGTCGAAGTTGGTCGAGGGGCGGCGAGGCCGGACACTCTCCACCTCGGCGCCGTCGAGCCGGAGGCCGGCACCGGGGGCGGACACGTCGAACCAGACCTGGACCAGCGGGTTGTGGCTGGTCTCCCGGGGCGGGGCGACCTCCTCGATGATGCGTTGGAAGGGCAGCTCCTGGTGCGCGAACGCGTCCAGAGCGGCCGCGCGCGCCCGGTCGACCAGCTGGCGGACGGTCGGGTCACCGGTCAGATCCGCCCGGACCGGCAGGGTGTTGACGAAGAAGCCGACCAGTTCCTCTACCTCGGGCCGGGTGCGGCCCGCGGACGGGCAGCCGACGAGGAAGTCGGTGCTGTGCGTGTGACGGGACAACAGGACCTGGTACGCGGCCAGCGCGGTCATGAACAGCGTCGCGCCCTGCGCACGGGAGAGGGCCCGCAGGCGGTCGGCGGTCTCCTCGCCCACCGTGAAGGCCACCACGGAGCCCCGGTAGCCGGGGGCTGCCGGACGCGGACGGTCGGTGGGCAGCTGGAGGGTGGTGGGCGCACCACGCAGGGCCTGCCGCCAGTGCTCCAGCTGACCCTCGGCCCGGCGGCCGGTGAGCATCTCGTGCTGCCAGGCCGCGTAGTCGGTGTAGTCCACGGGCAGCGGGGCCCAGCCGGGTGCCTCGCCCGTGCGGACGGCCCTGTACGCGGTGGCCAGGTCGCGTTCGAAGACCCCGATCGACCATCCGTCGAAGGCGATGTGGTGGACGACGGCGGCCAGGATGTGGTCGTCCTCGCCGAGACGCAGCAGGGTGGTGCGCAGCAGCGGTCCGGTGGCCAGGTCGAAGGGGGTGCGCAGCTCGTCCGCGAGGTACGCCTCGGCGGCGGCCGCCGGGTCGGCGCGGCCGGCCAGGTCGACCACCCGGAGGGTGATGCGGTCCGCCGCGCCGACCACGACGTAGGGCTGCCCTGCGTCGTCGGCGAAGTGCGAGCGGAGCGTGACGTGGCGCTCGGCCACCGACCGCAGCGCCTGACGCAGGGCGGGCACGTCCAGCGGTCCCCGGACGCGGTAGACGGTGTCGGCCGTGATGTAGGCGATCGAGCCCGGGTGCATCTGCTCCAGGAACCAGAGCCGCTGCTGCGCGAACGACAGCACGGGGCGCTCGTCGCGGGCTCGCCGGGTGAGGGCGGTCGGTTCGCTCGCGCCGCCCCCGGCCGCGCCGCGCAGCCGGCGGGCCAGCAGCTCGGCCTGGGCGGCGGAGAGCCGCGGTGGGTGCTCGACGGTCATTGCCTCTCCGAACGTACGACCGGGACACGGTCCCTGTGGACTGGATACGGCGGCTGGGGCCTGTCTTTCCCCGGGGGGACCCGGGCCGTGCTCAGGAGTCGGCGAGGGCCCGGCGGACGCTCAGCGGGGTGATGTCGGGCCAGGCGCCGCGGATGTACTCCAGGCACTCCTCCTTGCTGCCGGCCACCCCGACCTCGGTCCAGCCGGCCGGAGTCTCCCTGTCCTGGGGCCAGATGGAGTGCTGCTCCTCGTGATTGACCACGACCTTGAACATGGCGTCCTCCCGCGACCGGTGGTGTCGGCATCCGGCCGCGCCGGCGGCCGCTGCCTCTGAAAGATCATCAACAGCCGTGCGCCGTACGGGCAAGCATCTTCGGGCAAGCCCGGGAACACTTCGTGCAGTCCGGCTTCCACCACCCGCGACGGCCGCGGCAGGCAGCGGCGCGGCGGAGAAAGTGCCGCTGACTTCGTTCAGTTGGCGTTGCCTCCGGCACCCCGCGGTGCTGATGCTGAAAACGATCAACCCCGCCCGTGAGCGGTGGAGGTGATCGAGTGGGACGCGATCGCGAGGCCCCGGGGACTATCGCCGCATCCGCGACAAGGAGCCGCCTTGGACATCATCGAGCGTTTCGAAGAACGGGCCCGACTCGGGCCCGGCGACCTCGCGATCGTGGCCGGTGAACACCGCGTCGGCTACGGCGCACTGGACGCCCGGGCCAACCGGCTCGCTCACTGCCTGCGGCGCCGGGGCGCCGGCCCCGAGACGGTGATCGGTATCTGCATGAGCCGCCGCCCGGAGGCGTTCGTCGCCATGCTCGCGGCCCTGAAGACCGGCGCCGCCTTCCAGCCGATGGACCCGGGCCACCCGGCCCAGCGGCTGACGGAGAACCTGGCCGCCTCCGGGGCCCTGCTGCTGCTGACCGAGCGCGCGCTCGCCCGGACGTTCCAGGACGCCCGGCTCCCCGTACTGCCGTACGAGGATCTGGCCGCCGAGCTGGCCGCGTGCCCGAAGACCCGGCCCGTCCGGCGCCTGCCCGCACAAGGCCTGCGCTGCGTCATCTTCACCTCCGGATCCACCGGCCGCCCCAAGGGCATCGGCCTGACCTCGGCATCGATCGCGAACGTCGCCGACTGGGCGGTCGCCCGGCTGCCCGGGCCTCAGGTGTTCCTGCAGTTCACCTCGCTCGGGTTCGACGTCTCGCTCCAGGAGATCTTCGGCGCGCTGCTGAGCGGCGGCTCGCTGGTCCTCGTCCAGGAGAAGCACCGGCAGGACCCGGTGGCGCTGCTCGACCTGATGGCCCGTGAAAAGGTCCAGCGGATCTATCTGTCACCGGCGTTCCTGCGGCAGCTGGCGCGCGCCGCTCTCCAGGAACCCGCACTGGCCGGCCGGCTGGTGCTGACCGAGATCGTCGCGGCGGGTGAGCCGCTGCGGCTGACCCCGGACGTGCGGCGGTTCCTCGGTGCACTGGACGGCACGGTCCTGGAGAACCAGTACGGCCCCTCCGAGACGCACCAGGCCACCGCCTGCACCCTGACCGGAGACCTCGCCGACTGGCCCGACAGCCCGCCGCTCGGCCGGCCCGTCCCCGGGGTGCGCGGCCATGTCCTGGACGAACACCTCGAGCCCGTCCCGGACGGTGAACCGGGCGAGTTCCACATCGCCGGCACCGGGGTCAACCGGGGCTACCTCGGCCGGCCCGACCTGACGGCGGAACGGTTCCTGCCTGACCCCTACGGCCCGCCGGGCAGCCGTATGTACCGCACCGGCGACCTGGTCCGGCGCGACCCCGCAACCGGCCGGCTGGAGTTCATCGGGCGGATCGACGGCCAGGTGAAGATCCGCGGGCACCGGGTGGAGCCGGCCGAGGTGGACGCCGTCCTCACCCTCCACCCGGACGTACAGGACGCGGTGACCGTCGCCCGGCAGTCCGCCGAGGGCACCTGGCAGCTGACGGCCTACCTGGTTCCGGCACCGGGCCGCGCGCTGCCCGACCGCGCCGCCCTGCGTGAGTTCGCCGGGCAGCGGCTGCCGTCGTACATGGTGCCCGGCACGATGGTCCCGATCGCCGCCCTGCCGCTCAACAAGAACGGCAAGGTGGACCGCGCCGCCCTGCCCCCGCCGGACGACCTGCTCGACCCGCGCGCCGGACTCGTCCCCCCGCAGAACCCCCAGCAGGAGATCATCCACGGCATCTGGGCGGAGGCACTGGAGCGTGAGCGGCTCGGCATCGACGACACGTTCTTCGACCTCGGCGGCGACTCGCTGCGGGCGATGCAGATCATCTCCCGCGTCCGGCAGGCCTTCGGCGTGGACCTGGAGGTCCGCGCCCTGTTCGATGCACCCACCGTGCGCGGACTCGCGCAGGCGGTCGAGGAGGCCGTCGTCGCGGAGATCACCGCGCAGTCGGCCGCCGACCTCTGACCGTCTGCCGCGCACCCGGAGACCAGGCGCCTGAGCGACCCAGCGACACACGTACCCGACAGTTTCTCCAGAAGGAGTGGATCCGCCATGTCCTCCGCCACGTCCGCAACGGGCCGCACGGCCGGCGCCGGCCAGGTCGTGCACAACGCGCTCGACCGGTACTTCGAAGAAATCCGTGCCGCCGCCCGCAAGGTGGACGCCGAGCGCACCACCGCGGCCGAGATCCCCCTGGAACTCACCGGGAAACACCCCTCCTTCGCGGCGTTCACCGAGGTCACCGACATCGGGCTGACACAGGTGGAGTCGCGGACCCACATTCTCGACCTGATGCGCAACCCGGGCGCCAGGACCACCAAGACCATGGCGTCGCTGCTCATGATCGCGCGCGCCGCCGCCCACATCCGCCGCACCGGCGAGCGCGTCCTGCTGTTCACCCCCACCTCCGGCAACAAGGGGACGGCCCTGCGCGACGCCGTGGCCCGGGCCCACGCGACCGGGCTTGCCACCCCGGACGAGCTGCGCATCGTGATGCTCGCCCCCGAGGCCTCGCGCAGCAAGCTGCGCGACTGCGCGCTGACCGGGGAGCAGGCGCTGCGCGCGGCCAACCCGGTGGTCCTGGCCCGGGTCGGACAGCCGGCCGACGTCAAGCAGCTCAGCAACGAGGTGGTACGGCGGCATGCCGCCGAGATCCTGGACACCACCGGCTTCCGCGTCTGGTACACCCTGGACCTCGACAACTACCGGATCGCCGATGCCGCGCGCGCCTTCGCCGAGGCGGAGCTGCTGCCCATCACCGCCGACTCCGCGCCCCGGGTGCATGTGCACGCCGTGTCCAGCGCCTTCGGGCTGCTCGGATACCACCTCGGGCACCAGCTGCTCACCGAGGGACTGCCGGGGCGCCCCGCGCCCGCCTGGCACCCCGGCTTCTACCTGGTCCAGCAGCTCGCCACAGCCGACATGGTGACCAGCCTGCTCGGCACCAAGCTCCCGGACTACTCGTACGACGAGACGGCCGGCGCGTGGCGCCAGGACGCGGCGGCGGAGTTCCCGGCCGTCACCGACGACCCCCGGGAGGTGATCGACCCGACCTTCTACACCAAGGAGCCGCCCACCCGCGCGCAGGTCAACGAGATCGTCGCCCGTCACGGCGGCGGCGGGATCGTCGTCTCCCGCCGTGAGTGCCTGGAGCACTTCGACCGCGTGCGGGCGCTGGCCGCCGCCGCCGGCATCGAGATCGCCGCCGACCCGGCCCTGATCCGCGAATGGTCGCTGGTCAAGGCGCTCACCGGGGTGCTGCTCTCCCGGGAGCGGGGCCTGCTGGCGCCGGACACCGAGGTCGTGGTGCACGCCTCCGGCTACTACAGCGACGAGCTGCTGCCCGCGCTGCGCGAGGAGCACCTCACGCGTGCCGACACCGTCGACGGCCTCGCACGGGCCGTCCTCGCGGCCGCGCACGCGTAGCCGCCGGATTCGGAGCCGACAGCGATGCACACCACGACGTCGAAGCCCGCCGTCCGCGGGGCCGCGGGAGCGCCGCGCGACCGCGCGCCCCGACCGGCCCCGCCCGCCCACCGCCTGCTCCCCGGAAGCGGGGCGAGGCACGGGTGATTCCACCGAACTGGCGCTACACCTGGAACAACAGCGCCGATCCGCTCCTCGTCCGCGCGCACGGCCTGGCCGCCACGATCGCCCGTCCGTCCGTCACCGTCTCCCGGCCGACGGACCAGGGTCCGGTCCTTGCCTACGGCGGGCTGGCGCACGGCCTCACCCACGTGCTGCCCTTCCTCGAACAGCGCCGCGGCACCGGTTCGCAGCACAGCCGCCGCCGCACCACCTGGGCGGAGCTGGCCAGCGGCCGAGCCACGCCCGACGCGGACCTGCTCGCGGTCGGCGTGCTGCGCCGCGACGCCCCCGGACGGCCACCGCGCCACTGCCTGCTGCTGCCCTTCCGGATCAACCTGTCGGTGCCGGTGGGGCCCGATCCGCAGGACGTCCTCAAGCGGCTCTCCCGCAAGGCCCGCCAGCAGCACACCCGCGAGCTCCGCTCCCGCGCCCGCACCCTGGAGGTCGCCACCTCGGAAGCCGACTTCCACTTCTTCTACGACGGCATGCACCGGCCGACCATGCGTAACCGGCACCGGGACGCCGCCCGATCCGAGGAGCGGCAGAGCGCCCTCGTCTGCCTCTTCCGGCGCGGGGTGCTGTTCTTCCTGTGCGAGTCGGGGCGACGGGTCGCGGGCATGCTGTGCCGCCAGGAGGGCAGCACCCTGGTCATCCGACTGGCCGGTGTCGAGGCCGGCGGCGAGGAGCCCTACCGCTCGGGCACGTACATGGCGATGTACGTGCTGATCCTGCAGTGGGCCGCCGAGCACGGACTGACCCGCGTCGACCTCTCCGGCTGCGAACCCTTCCTGAGCAAGGGCATCTTCCAGTTCAAGCGCAAGATGCACCCCGAAGTCGCGCTGCCCGGCAACCACTTCCGCGAGAAGCGGCTGGTGCTGCGGGTTTTGCGCGACACCCCGCAGGTCCGGGACCTCCTCACCGCCAACCCGGCGCTGACGTTCGGCGCCGGGAAGGGCCTGGAGGCCGTCTACTTCCACGATCAGGACCGGTCGGCCCGGACCGACCTGCGCTGGGAATGCCCCGGCGTGAGCGGTCACCGGACCGTCGACCTCGACGAGTTCCTCGCCGGCCTGCCCGGCTCCCCCCGCCGCAGCCTCACCGGACAGCCGACCCTCTCCTGACCCCCACCGACCCGCCAACAAGGAGGCCACGATGTGCGGCATCGCCGGCTGGATCGACTTCACCCGCGATCTCACCACCGAACGCCCGACCGTGGAGGCCATGACCGCGACCCTGCACCGGCGTGGACCCGACGCCGACGGCGTCTGGCTCTCGGCGCACGCGGCCCTCGGCCACCGCCGCCTCGCCATCGTCGACCTGGAAGGCGGCGTCCAGCCCATGACCGCGCAGCGGCGCGGCAGCGAGGCCCCGGTGGTGCTGACCTACAGCGGCGAGGTCTACAACTTCCGCGAGCTGCGGGACCAGCTGCGGGCCCGGGGCCACCACTTCCGTACCGCCTCCGACACCGAGGTCGTCCTGCGCGCCTACCTGGAGTGGGGGACGGGCTTCGTCGACCGGCTCACCGGCATGTTCGCCTTCGCGATCTGGGACGCCGCCCGCGAGGAACTGCTCCTCGTCCGCGACCGGCTGGGCGTCAAACCGCTCTACTACCACGCCTACCGGGGCGGCGTCCTCTTCGCCTCCGAGCCCAAGGCGATCCTGGCCAACCCGCTGTTCACCGCGCGCACCAGCGAGGACAAACTCCCCATCCTGTTCAACCCCAGGCTCTCCATGCCCTGGGAGACCCCCTACACCGACCTGCGCCAGGTACAGCCCGGGCACCTGGTCAGGGTGGACCGCTCGGGGGCGCACGAGGCGCCGTACTGGCGGCTGGTCAGCCAGGAGCACCACGACGACGAGGACACCACCGTGCGCCGCGTCCGCGACATCCTGGAGGACACCGTCGCCCGTCAGCTGGTCGCGGACGTGCCGCTGTGCACCCTGCTCTCCGGCGGCCTGGACTCCTCGGCCGTGACGGCCCTGGCGGCCCGGCACCACGCGCCGGGACTGCGCTCCTTCTCGGTGGACTTCCAGGGTGCCGCCGACGACTTCCGCGCCACGGCGCTGCGCCCGGAGCAGGACACCCCGTTCGCGCTGGCCGCCGCCGCGCACATCGGCGTCGACCACACGTCGATCGACCTGGACCCGGAGGCGCTCGCCGACGTCGTCCCGGCCGCGCTGGCCGCCCGCGACCTGCCCAGCCTCGGCCAGTTCGACGCCTCCATGTACCTGCTGTTCCAGGCGGTCAGGGAGCGCTCCACGGTCGCGCTCTCCGGCGAGGCCGCCGACGAGGTCTTCGGGGGATACCCCTGGTTCTTCGACCAGGCCACCGTGTGGGGCGACACCTTCCCATGGCTCGGCAACGCGCCCCGGCTGACCGACTGCCTGGCAGCGGACGTCCGGGCCCGGATCCGCCCGGAGGAGGACGAGCGGGACCGCTACGCCACGCTGCGCGCCAGGGTGCCGCGGCTGACCGGCGAATCCGGCCTCCAGGCCCGGATGCGCGAGGTCCTCTACCTCAGCCTGCAAGGCCCGCTGCTGTACCTGCTGGACCGCAAGGACCGCATGAGCATGGCGCTCGGGCTGGAGGTACGGGTGCCCTTCTGCGACCACACGCTGTTGGAATACGTCTGGAACGTGCCGTGGAAGATGAAGGTGGCGGACGGGCGGGAGAAGAGCCTGCTGCGTGCCGCCGTCGCCGACCTGCTCCCGCAGGAGGTGCTGCGGCGCCGCAAGAGTGCCTATCCCGCCACCTTCTCACCGGCCCACGCCAAGGCCGTACGCGCCGCGCTCGACCGGGTCCTCGACGACGGCTCCTCGCCACTGGCCGCCCTGCTGGACCTGCCGAAGGTGCGCGCACTCGCCCAGGGCCGGACCGAGATGATGACGATGGCGGACAACCTGCACCTGTTGCTGCCGCTCATCGAGGTCGACCGCTGGATGCGCGCCTACGACGTGACGCTGACGTCCTGACCACCGTCCGGGGAGACCACTGATGAGCAGCGCAGCGGCCGCTCTGCGAGGGCTGGCCGAGGAGTTCTGGGCGTGGCGCGAGGTCACCCAGCCCGACTGTTACGACGACCTCAACCGGGTCGAGCGCCCGGACGGCTGGCTGCCCGACTGGTCACCGGAGGCGGTCGCCGAGCGGAGCCGGGCACTGGCCGGGTTCGCCCGCCGCCACCGCGCCCTCGACCTGTCGGCACAGACCGTACCGGTGCGGGTGGACGGCGAGCTGATCGGCTCGGCGCTGGCCCGCGTCCACTGGGAGCTGCACCTCCTGCGGGACTGGCAGCGCAACCCGGGGTTCTACCTCGACCAGGCCCTGCTGCCGGTCTACCACCACCTGCTGCGGCCGGACGCCGCCGAGGAACCGCAGGCACGGGTGGTGGCGGCCCGGCTGGCCCGGGTGCCCGAGATCCTCGCCCAGGGCCGGCTCAACCTGGCCGGGCACGCCGCCGCGCCGCTCGCCGAGCACACCTTGGGGCTGCTCGGCTCCGCCGACCAGGCGCTGGGCACGGCGATCGCCGCGCTCGCCGGGCCGCAGCCCCCGGCCCTGGCAGCCGACCTGGCCGCCGCGTCGGGCGCCGCGCGGCGAGCTCTGGCCGACTACCGGCAGTGGTTGCGGGAGACGCTGCCCACCTGCACCGAGGCGTTCAGTCCGGGCCCCGAGGCGTTCCGCTTCTTCCTGCACCGGGTCGCGCTCCTGCCCTGGTCGGTGGAGCAGCTGCGCGACCTCGGCCGCCGGGAGTACGCCCGCGCGGCGGCGGCCGAGGCCGTACTGCACCGCAACGGCGAACCGGCCGCCCGGCCGTTGCCGGCCGACACGGCGGCACAGATCCGCCGGCAGCGGGCGGACGAGCTCGACGTCCGGGCGTTCCTGCGAAAGGAACGCATCGTGAACCTGCCCGAAGACCTCCGGCACTACCGCAATCTGCCGTTGCCGGCCCACCTGGAGCCGCTGACGTGGCTCGGCGTCCAGCACTATACGGCCGCCCGGGCAGAAGACGGCCGGGACGCGGTGCGCTACCTCCCCGAACCCCGGCCGGACCTGCCCTACTTCCAGCTCGCCGAGGCCCGGGACCCGCGAGTGGGCATCGTCCACGAGGGCGTCCACGCCTGGCAGCTCGCGCTGTCCGAGCGGCACGAGAACCCGGTGCGACGCCACTACTACGACTCGGCCGCGAACGAGGGCGTCGCCTTCCACACCGAGGAACTCGCCCTGCTCGCCGGCCTCTTCGACGACGCCCCGGCCAGCCGGCGGTTCGTGGTGAACGCGATGCGGCTGCGCGCGCTGCGGGTGGAGGTCGATCTCGGACTCGCGCTGGGGGAGCTGACGCTCGACCAGGCCGCCGACCGCCTCGCCGACCTGGTCCCGGTGGATCGCCGTACGGCGTGGGAGGAGACCGCCTTCTACGCGGGCCGGCCGGGGCTGGGTCTGAGCTATCTGGCGGGCAAGGCCCAGGTGCTCGACCTGCTGACCGCCTGCGCCCGGCGCGAGGGGGCGGCCTTCGACCTCGCCGCCTTCCACGGCCGGCTGTGGCGGGAGGGGAACGTGCCGCTGGCGCTGCAACGCTGGGAGGTCCTCGGCACCAGCGACCACCTGGACGAGGCGCGGCGGCTGGGCGCCGGGGTGGCCGAGCGGCTCGGCATGACGGACACGTGACTAGTTCCAAGGAGACGCACATGCCAACGGAAACACTCCGGGCCGAGCGCCCGGCCGGTACGGAGGCCGCGGTGTACGACGCGCTGACGGCGAACGGCTTCGGCCCGTACTTCGGTACGCCGTGCGGCGTACTGGCCCCCCTGCTGTCGTTGCTGGAGGCCGGCGCCGACTACCACGTCGTGGCACGCGAGGACAACGCCGTCGGCGTCGCCGCCGGGGCCAGCCTGGCGGGCGCCCTCCCGGTCGTGCTGATGCAGAACTCCGGCTTCGGGCAGTCGGTCAACGCGCTCGGCTCACTGGTCGTGCCGTACCGGATCCCCCTGCTGCTGGTGGTCAGCATGCGGGGGACGGCGCCGGACACGACCACCGAGAACCTGGCGATGGGCCGGCTCACCGAGCCCGTCCTGGACGGCCTCGGCATCGGCTACGAGTACTTGACCGGCGAGGGCGCCGCCCGGCAGGTGGAACAGGCCGCGACGGTGGTGCGCGACAAGCGCCTGCCCTTCGCGCTCCTGGTCCGTCCGGACGAGTTCGCCTGGAAGGTGTAGCCCGATGGCCCTCACCAAGACCGCGGCCGTCACGGTCGCGTTGGCCGCCGCTCCCGACCTGCCGACCGTGTTCACCACCGGGTACATCTCCCGCATCGGGGCCGCAGCCGAGCGCCGCAACCACTTCTACATGACGGGCTCGATGGGGCTGGCCCTGTCGCTCGGCACCGGTGTCGCCATGTCCTCCCGCCGGACCACGCTGGTGGTGGACGGGGACGGGAGCCTTCTGATGAACCCCGTCGGACTCGTGATGGCGGGTGCGCAGCCGGACCTGCCGCTGATCCAGCTCGTGCTGGACGACGGTGTGTACGCCTCGACCGGCGGCCAGCGCTCGCCCGGCCGCTGCGTGGACCTGTCCGGGTGGGCACGGGCGAGCGGATTCACCCGCATCCACACCGTGGACTCGGAGGAAGAGCTGGCGAGAACGCTCCGTGAGGAGTTGGCGAACCCGCCCGCCCCCGTCTTCGTCCACTGCCTGGTGACGGCCGACGCCACGCAGCCTCCGCCGCGGGTGACCGACCAGCTCGAAGGGATCACCCTCCGCTTCTCGGAGTTCCTGCAGCCACAGCTCTGACCCGTTCACCGAACAGCGGGTGGGGCACCCCGTCACCCGCGGGCGCGCAGACCGGTGCCGGACGCCCCCACCGCCGCCGCAGGGCGTGCAGCAGCTGCCAACCATGTCGAGAGGTGTCGCGTGCAACAGGGAATCAGGATCGTGGGGATCGGCGGTTCGTCCGGTGTCCGGTCGACGGTGGAACGGGCCCTGCATGTCTGCCTGGACGCAGCGAAGGACATGGGCGCCGACGTACGGCTGATCAGCGGCCCGGAGCTCGCCATGCCGCTGTACCAGCCGGGCGCGGCGGTGACGGACCGGCGTGCCTGCGCGCTGATCCGCGAGGTGGCCGAGTCGGACGCCCTGGTGATCGCCAGCCCCGCCTACCACGGGACCGTCTCCGGGCTGGTGAAGAACGCCCTCGACCACTTGGAGGAGTTGCGCCACGACAGCCGCCCGTACCTCAGCGGGCGGGCCGTGGGCTGTATCGCCGTAGGCCAGGGCTGGCAGGGCGCCGTCGCCACCCTGGCGACGCTGCGCGACATCACCCACGCCCTGCGCGGCTGGCCGACGCCGATCGGCGTCGCGGTCAACAGCACGGCGACGTCGTTCGGCCCGGACGGACGGTGCGACGACCCCCATGTCCAGGACCAGCTGACCGTGATGACCCGCCAGCTGCTCGAGTTCCGCACTTCTTTTCATCCCGGTCGGCGCCTGCCGGCCCGCACTGCCGAGAATGTGGGCTGATTTCCTGGCTGATTCCCCATGGCGGCCGACCGAAAAGATGGTTTTCCGAGACGCTTATGCCGGTAGATTGTTGTGAAAGCGCACTCACGTTCGGAGTGTGTTTTCACAACAGGAGGTGTGTAATGGAGAAGACGGAAGAGCAGGTCATTGTGGACCTGTATGAGCCTCCGGCCCTCGTGGAAGTCGGCGAGTTTTCCGAGGACACGTTGGGCTTCGGGTTCCGCTACCCGGACGCAGCTGGCCAGCTGTTCTCGTAAGGCCGATTCATGTCGGTGCGCACTGGGTTTATCGTTCTGCCGGACGTGACTGATGCGCGGACTTCCGGTGTCTCGGTTCCGTTCGAGGCGCCACAAGTGTTGGCGTATCCTTCCGGGCGGCCATGGCTCATCGGTCAGTGGTCGCCTGGTGAGGTGCTCGTTGCAAAGGTCGGCTCAGTGCAAGTCGTGGTGATCGGGTTCTGCCCGGTCACCACGGCCCGGCTGGCCGAACTGGCCGGGCGAGTAGGTGATGTTGCGGACATCGACGCTTTGGCTCGAGCGCTACCAGGAAGTTTTCACCTCATCGCCGCAGTTCGACGACACGTACGAGTTCAAGGTGCCGTCACCGGTTTGCGGCGTGTTTTTCATGCACGGTTCGGTGGGCTGCCGATCGCCTCCGATTCCGCCGCGACTCTGGCTGCGATGACGGGTGCCAAGGTTGACGACCAGGCTCTTGCAGTCCGCGTGGCTTGTGGTGGCCTGTTGCCGCCGCCACTGGGTGAGCGGAGCATGTGGGAGAGCATCGCGACGGTGCCCCCGGATCACTACCTGGTCATGGAGTCTCGTGGCGCCCGTGAAGTCCGCTGGTGGCGGCCCCCGGTTCCGCAGCAGTCGCTGGAGCAGGGAGCCGAAGCAGTGCGGGAGGCATTGATCACGGCAACCATGACTCGCCGTCCCGCCAGTGGCCGGCTGAGCGCAGACCTGTCCGGTGGGATGGATTCGACGTCACTGTGCTTTCTGGCGTCCAGGCGGACCCCGGACCTGATCACGTTTCGCTGGGGTGAGGCTGACGCGGGGAACGACGACGCCTTCTTTGCCGGGCATGCCGCACAGTCTTTGCCACAGGCGCAGCATCTGATCGTGCCGCAGAGCCAGCTCCCGGATGTCTTCGCTGACCCGGAGGCACTGGTTGACACGGAGCAGCCCTACCTCTTCGCGCGCACTACTGCCAGAATGCGCTATACGGCCGACCTGCTGGCCGAGCACGGATCGCGATTGCACATCGCCGGACATGGCGGCGACGAGCTTTTCTTCAAATTTCCCGGCTACCTGCACAGACTGCTGAGGCGAAGGCCCTGGACTGGGCTTCGGCACCTGCGCGGTCATTACGCCTTGAGTCGTTGGCCTTTTGGTGCAACAGTCGCCGAACTGGCCGACAGCGGTGATGTCTCGGCATGGTGGTCGGCTCAGGCGGACAACCTCCGGCAGCCACTGTCGTCACCGAGATATCCCCCTCTGGGCTGGGGCTTCACGCCTTTGCGCGCCGCCGACTGGGTGACCGAGGGCGCTGTAGCCGCTGCGCGTGACGGATTGCGCCGCGCAGCGGCGAGCGCTCGCCCCTTGGCGCCGGACCGAGGCCAGCATCAGTTCCTCGTCGCGCTGCGCACCACAGGGGTCGCATACCAACAATTGGCGCACCTGTACTCCGAGGCCCGTGTTCCCCTGCACATGCCTTACTTGGACGATCGTGTCGTAGAGGCAGCTCTGGCCGTCCGGCTTCATGAACGAGCCATGCCGTGGCGTTACAAGCCGTTGTTGGCCGATGCCATGCGTGGACTTGTGCCCGATGCGGTGCTGGACCGCTCCACCAAAGGCGAGTTCAGTAGGGACATGTACACCGGCTGGCGTCGAAACCTCCCGGCGATTCTGGAGATCTTCTCCGATTCAGCTTTGGCCGCGCATGGCCTGATCGACGCG
Source organism: Streptomyces sp. NPDC046881 (assembly GCF_040645015.1). Lineage (NCBI taxonomy): Bacteria > Bacillati > Actinomycetota > Actinomycetes > Kitasatosporales > Streptomycetaceae > Streptomyces > Streptomyces sp. NPDC046881. The sequence goes on from NZ_JBEYXJ010000005.1 coordinate 106,349, forward strand.
GACGGGCTGCGAACGGCATTACTGACACCTCAGGCCGACAACACGATGTATATCGCCGTCGAGCACCTCCTCGGCTGTGAAATCTGGTTCCGATCCACCCGACGACGCATCACCCTCAGGAGCACCGATGGCCTTGCGCCTAAATCCTGATGTAGCTACCACCGACACGGATGACGGTGTTGTCCTGCTCCATCAGCGAACTGGACGGTATTGGCAGCTCAACTCCTCAGGAGCATACGTTCTACAGAGCCTGCTGGAGGGAAGCAACGTCGATCACATCGCCTCTGTCCTGTCCGGCCGGTATCAAATCGAAAAAGATCGAGCCAGTCGTGACGTCGTTCGGCTCGCTGAGCAGCTGACTGCGGCCCGCCTACTCGAAACGGGCCCATGAGTATCCCCGTGGCTCTTTCGCGGCGCCCACGCCTGCCGCTGCATCGACGTCTGTGGCCGCTATTCATCGTCGCGATCTCCAGGCTGCTGGCGAGGTTGCGTCCGAGCCGCCTTCGATGGGTTCTGGAGCATGCACGGCGCGGTGCCGAGCCCGCGACGGCCGAACAAACGGGGAAGGCGCTCCGAGACGTAGTTGCTGTGAGCATGCGCTGCGCAGGGCAAGCCTGCCTCCAGCGTTCCATCGCCACCGCTCTGCTCTGTCGTAGCAGGGGCGTGTGGCCAACCTGGTGCACCGGCGTCCGTACCAGTCCCTTCGCTGCCCACGCGTGGGTGGAAGCAGAGGGTGAAATGATCGGTGAACCCTATCCCGCCGGTCACTATCGACCGCTGATCACCGTCCCGCCCACAGACAACCGATGACTCCCCAAGGCCGCTTACCGCCAGACGCGCCAGTCCTGGGTAGCCCTTGGCAGGAGCCGTGTGTCGAGGGCAAGAGCCACGATGTCGCCGTGCGGTACGTCCGTGTCGGCGTTGTAGCGGCGGATCCGCGGCGAGCACCTCGCGCGCGTGCCGGCGTGACTCCGGGGACGCGGTGCTGGTGACTGCGGCTGGCGCTGGCCATGAGATCTGCCGCAGCCGGGGGCCTGCGAAGGCCCAGCCGTGCGCTGGGTCCGACCGGTCGTCGGGGTGAGTCTGGGTGATGGGTCTGCTGTGGCACGTGGGGTCGTCTCGTGAAGGACATGGACGCCACCTGGGCCCGCTGGCTTTCGTGTACCTGGCTCCGATGGAGGCAGGCATCCCCACCGCGGCTCGACCGGGGAGACCGGGAAGGAGTCGGAAGGGTGCTTCTGGAGAACCCGGCGTACAGCCCGACTCGTCTGCCGCCGCCCCGGCCGCCCTTGGCTGCGGGAACGTAGGCTGGCCGGCGTGAAGATCCTCGGTCTGTGCGGAAGTCTGCGGTCCGGGTCGCTGAACGCGGCCGTGCTGCGCTCGGCGGCGGAACTGACGTTGCCGCCGCGCGAACTCGCCGTCGACCCGGGACTTGACCGCCTGCCCTTCTTCGACGCCGACGTCGAGCAGACCGCGCTCCCGGCGGTCGTGGCCGGGCTGCGGGCCGCGGTCGGGGCGGCCGACGCACTGCTGATCGTCACCCCGGAGTACGCCCACGGCACCTCGGGCGTACTGAAGAACGCCCTGGAGTGGCTGGTCGGCGGGGGCGAGATCGCCGGCAAGCCGGTGGCCCTGGCCAGTGCGTCCCCCGCGATCACCGGAGGCGACCGGGCGCGTGCCTGGCTCGCCGAGACGCTCGCCGCGATGGACGCCCGGGTGATCCCGCGGGAGCTGCGCATCCCACAGGCCACCCTGAGGATCACCGACGGCCGGGTCACCGACGAGCCGACCCGTGCGGCTCTGGCCGGCCTCCTCGACGCCCTCGCCCACGCCGCCGAGGCCCGCGAGGACCGCGGCAGCCTCGCCTCCTGACGACGGGCGGCGGACGACGGGCGGGCGCGGCACCTACTGGCAGGCCTCGCAGGCCTCGGGGTTCTCCAGGGAGCAGGCGATCGCGTCCGGGTCCGGTGCGATCTGGGCGGGGACGGTGGCCTGGGCGGCGCGGGCGATGCGCGTGGCGGGGCGCGAGCGCAGGTAGTACGTCGTCTTCAGCCCGGACTTCCAGGCGTAGGCGTACATGGAGGAGAGCTTGCCGATCGTCGGCGTCTCCAGGAAGAGGTTGAGCGACTGCCCCTGGTCGAGGAAGGGGGTGCGGGCGGCGGCCATGTCGATCAGTCCTCCGCGGACAGGGCTCCCTGGCGCCCCGTCACTCCTCGAACAGGACCTCCTGCTCGCCCTCCTGCCGGCGCCGCACCCGCCGGTTCCGCACCCCCACCACCACGGCCGTCGCCGCCGCCGTCGCGCCGAGGGCGGCCGGGACCATCCAGCCGCGGTCGAGGACGTGCCCGAGGGCGTGGTCGAGGGAGAGCCGGCCCGGGCCGGTGACGGCGAGTCCGGCGGCGGTCAGGCCCAGGCTCGCCGCGTGCTCGTAGCCGCCCTCCTGGGCGAAGAAGCCGTTCGGCATGTGGACCGCGGCGGCCCCCGCCATCGCCCCGGCCGCCGCTGCGCCCGCCGCCGGGGTGGCGAGGCCCAGCGCCAGCAGCACGCCGCCGCCCGTCTCCGCCAGCCCCGCGGCCGTGGCGCTGGCCTTGCCGGGCGTGTAGCCGACGGACTCCATGAACTGGCCGGTGCCCTCGATGCCGTGCCCGCCGAACCAGCCGAACAGCTTCTGCGTACCGTGTGCCGCCAGCACTCCGCCGGTGCCCAGCCGGAGCAGCAGCAGGCCCAGATCACGTCGGTCGTAACAGGTCACGGTGACTCCCCAGCAGACAGGCGGACAGGTCCCCTCCCGCGTTCCCACCCTCGCACCGCCGGCGCCGGGCGGCTCGTCCTGGCTGCCGTTCGGGTGGCGGGACCGGGGGAGCGGTGTGAGCCTGACGCCATGACGATTCAGCCAGCCAAGCTCAGCGACCCGGCCGTCCGGGCGTTCGTGCACGCCGTCAACTCGCACGACCGCGAGGGCTTCATGTCCCTGCTCGCGCCCGGCGCGACGATGGCCGACGACGGCTCCGACCGGGACCTCGCCGAGTGGATCGACCGGGAGATCTTCTCCTCGCACGGCCACATGGAGGTCGACAACGAGTCCGACGGCGGCCGGACCCTGCTGGCCCGCTACAGCAACGACGCCTGGGGCGAGATGCGGACCAAGTGGAACTTCACCGTCGACGACGACGGGCGGATCACACGGTTCGAGACCGGGCAGGCGTAACGGGCGTTTGCGGGGCTTGTGCTCGCGTGCACTCCAACCCCTAGCGTCCCCGCCATGACGACACGGACGTTGGGACGCGGTGGCATCGAGGTGAGCGCGCTCGGCTTCGGGTGCTGGGCCGTCGGGGGCGAGCACCGGACCGCCGACGGGCAGCCCGTCGGCTGGGGGAAGGTGGACGACGACGAGTCCGTACGGGCCGTCCGCCGGGCGCTCGACCTGGGCGTCACCTTCTTCGACACGGCCGACTCCTACGGGACCGGGCACAGCGAGGAGATCCTCGGCCGGGCCCTCGGCAAGCGGCGCGACGAGGTCGTCCTCGCCACCAAGTGGGGCAACGTCTTCGACGCCGGCACCCGCACCCTCACCGGCACCGACGACACCCCGGAGTACGCCCGCCGGGCCCTCACCGCCTCCCTGCGCCGCCTCGGCACCGACCGCGTCGACCTGTACCAGCTGCACCTCTCCGACGCCGACCCGGCACGCGCCGCCGAACTCCGCGACGCCTGCGAGGAGTTCGTGCGCGAGGGGCTCGTACGCGCCTACGGCTGGAGCACCGACGACCCCGCGCGGGCCGCCGTCTTCGCCGAGGGCCCGCACTGCACCGCCGTCCAGCACGCCCTCAACGTCCTGCAGGACGCCCCGGAGCTCGTGGCACTGTGCGAGCGGCTGGAGCTGGCGAGCGTCAACCGCAGCCCGCTGGCCATGGGCCTGCTGGCCGGGCGGCGCGGTGGTGCGCTGGAGCCCGGGGACATCCGCAGCCGGCCGCCGGCCTGGCTCCCCGGGTTCGCGGACGACGGCTCCGGCGCCGATCCCGAGTGGCTGGCCCGGATCGACGCGGTCCGCTCCGTCCTCACCAGCGACGGCCGCACCCTCGCCCAGGGCGCCCTCGCCTGGCTGTGGGCCCGCAGCCCGCGCACGGTGCCCATCCCCGGCTTCCGGACCGTCGCCCAGGCCGAGGAGAACGCGGGCGCGCTCGCGAAGGGGCCGCTCACCGCGGGGCAGTCGGCCGAGATCGACCGCCTGCTCGGCCGGTGAGCCACTCTGGGTAAAGGACGTGTAAGACCCGGGAAAGCGGGGTGGCGCATCGGATTTTCATAACGCGGCACATTCCGCGCCGTATCGGCCTCCGCTCGCGAATCCCCTGCTCGAAGCGGTGTACGGTCCCCGGGTGCGCGAATGTTCCCGGCTCAGCCGGCGTGCCGTCCTCGGGCTGACGGCCGCCGCCCTCCCCCTGGCCACGGCCACCGAGGCCGCCGCCGCGACCGCCACCGTCGTCGGCGGCGAACGGCTGGCCCGCACCGGCGTCCAGGTGCGCGGCGCCTCCGGACTGCCCGAGAAGCTCACCGCCCGCTCCTGGCTGGTCGCCGACTGGGCGACCGGCGAGGTGCTCGCGTCGTTCGACGCGCACCGGCGGCTCGCGCCCGCGTCCACGCTGAAGATGCTGTTCGCGGACACCGTGTTGCGGAAGTTCGACCGGACCCGGCGGTACCGGGTCACCGACGCCGACCTCGCCGACGTCCCGGCCGGCTCCAGCCTGGTCGGCATCAAGCCCGGCATCACCTACACCGTCGAGCAGCTGTGGCAGGGCGTGTTCCTGCGCTCCGGCAACGACGCCGTCCACGTGCTGTCCCACATGAACGGCGGCATCGCGAAGACCGTCGCCGAGATGCAGGCCAAGGCCGAGGACCTGCAGGCCCTGGACACCCATGTGGTCAGCCCCGACGGCTTCGACCACAAGGGGCAGCTCTCCTCGGCCTACGACCTCACGCTCTTCGCCCGCCACGGCCTGAAGGACGCCGACTTCCGCGGCTACTGCGGCACGCGGACCGCCGACTTCCCGGCGGGCGGCAAGAAGACCTTCCAGATCCAGAACACCGACCGCCTGCTGACCGGGGCATGGGGTCTGAAGACGTACGACGGCCTGATCGGTGTCAAGAACGGCTACACCAGTCACGCCGGCAACACCTTCACCGGCGCGGCCACCCGGGGCGGGCGCACCCTGCTGGTCACCGTGATGCACCCCGACTCCGGCGGCAACGCCGTCTACGAGCACACGGCGGCACTGCTCGACTGGGGCTTCACCCGCGGGCGTTCGGCGCAGCCGGTGGGCCTGCTGGTCGAACCGCTCAGCGAGGGCGGGGCGAGCGCGCGCCCGGCACCCGGGCGCAAGCCCGCCCAGGCGGCGGCCGGCGCGCCCGGCCCGGCGTCCGGGGGCGGCTCGGCGTGGGGGGCCACGGAGGGTGCCGCCGGGGCGCTCGCGGTGCTGGGCCTGGGCGCCTGGGCCCTGCGCCGGCGCCGGACCCGGACGGCGGCGGCCCCGGAGGGCGGCGAACCGGGGGCACGCGGCGCCCGGGGCGCGGGTGCGGAGGGCAGGCACCGGTTCTGAACGGCCGTGCGGCCGACCGGAGATGAGACGTCGTGCGGCGGCCGTTCCACCGGCCGGCGGGTACCCGCGGTCCGCCGCGAGGTCCACCCCCGACTCCGGCCCGGTGGAGCGGCCGCCGCCTCCCCCCTCGCGGTGGCTGTGGGGTTTCGTGTGCGAACTGTGAAGCTCTCGTGGAGAAAAGTGGAGCACATGTCCGCTATCGGCCGCAATAGCGCGGATGTTCAAATTCCACTTGTGCGGGCGGCGGAGCGCGGCTCAACCCCGCCCGACGTACGGCATCGTCGTCGCCAGCACCGTCGCGAACTGCACGTTCGCCTCCAGCGGCAGCTCCGCCATGTGCCGTACGGTGCGCGCCACATCGGCCACGTCCATCACCGGTTCGGGGGCCACCTGCCCGTTCGCCTGGAGGGTGCCCGCCTGCATCCGGGCCGTCATGTCCGTGGCCGCGTTGCCGATGTCCACCTGCCCGACCGCGATCCGGTACGGCCGCCCGTCCAGGGACAGCGACTTGGTCAGGCCGGTCAGCGCGTGCTTCGTCGCGGTGTAGGCGACCGAGTGCGGGCGGGGCGTGTGCGCCGAGACGGAGCCGTTGTTGATGATCCGGCCGCCCTGCGGGCGCTGCTCTTTCATCCGCCGGTAGGCCGCCTGTGCGCACAGGAAGGCCCCGGTGAGGTTGACGTCCACCACCTGCCGCCAGTCGTCGTACGGCAGCTCCTCGACGGGGACCTCGCGGGGCCCGTTGGTCCCCGCGTTGTTGAACAGCAGGTCCACCCGCCCGAACCGTTCCACGACCGCCGTGAACAGCGCGTCCACGTCCTGCGGCCGGGACACGTCGGTGGGCACGGCGAGGGAGGCCGCCTCCGGCACCAGCGCCGCGGTCCGGGCGAGCGGCTCGGGACGCCGGCCGGCCAGCGCCACCGACCAGCCGGCCCGCAGCAGCTCCACGGCGACGGCCCGGCCGATGCCGGAGCCGGCGCCGGTCACCACAGCGATCTTCGCGTTTCTGTCGGTCATGGCACCGCAGCGTAGGCGGAACATCCGTCATGCGGAATCCGGTGTCCGTCATACGGTTACCCGGCCAGGGTGGCCGCGTCCCCGGGATACCGCACCCCGATCCGCTCCCGCACCGCGTCCAGCGTGCGCATCACCGCCAGCGTCCCCTCCAGCGGCACCAGCGGCGACTCCTTCTCACCCGCCCGCAGCGCCCGCATGACCTCCTCCGCCTCGTGCCGCAGGCTGGTGCGCGGCCCGTCGGCGGGGTCGGCGGCGAACTCCTCGGGGTCCCGGCCGTCGCGGTGCAGCACGAACCGGTCCGGGTGGAAGAACCCGGCCGGGACGTCGATCCGGCCGCGCGTGCCGGTCACCGACGCCGTGACCCCCGTACCGCCGACGATCGAGCAGTGCACCGAGGCCAGCGCCCCGCTGTCCCAGGACAGCAGCGCGCCCGTCTGCAGGTCCACGCCCTCCTCCGACAGCACCGCGCGCGCCGCGATCCCGTCCGGCTCGCCCAGCAGCAGCTGCGCGAACGACACCGGGTACACCCCCAGGTCCAGCAGCGCCCCGCCGCCCAGCGCCGGATCCCGCAGCCGGTGCGCCGGCGGGAAGGGGCCGGCCAGCCCGAAGTCGGCCTGCACGGTGCGCACGTCACCGACCGCCCCGTCGTCCACCAGCTCCTTCAGCCGCCGCACCAGCGGATTGCAGTACATCCACATCGCCTCCATCAGGAAGCGGTCGTGCTCCCGCGCCAGCGCGACGAGTTCCTCCGCCTCGCGCAGGTTCAGCGTGAACGGCTTCTCGCACAGCACGTTCCGGCCCGCCGCCAGGCACAGCCCGGCCGCCGCCCGGTGCGCCGAGTGCGGGGTGGCGACGTACACGACATCGATGTCCGGGTCCCCGGCCAGCGACTCCCAGTCGCCGTACGCCCGCGCCACCCCGAACCGCTCCGCGAACGCCTCCGCCGGCTCGCGCCGGCGCGAGGCCACCGCCACGATCTCCGCGTCCGGAAGATCGACCAGGTCCGCCGCGAACGCCGCCGCGATCCCGCCGGTCGCCAGGATCCCCCACCGCACGCTCTGCTCCGCCATCGCAGCCCCGCCCTCGCTCATGTGTGCCTCGGCAGTGTGTACGAGCTGAGAGCATAGGTGCCGGTCGGGTCGGCGACACCGATGTCAGAGAAGCAGGCACGAGCAGCAGGGAGGGGCACATGCCGGAGCACGCGGCGGCACCGACACCGGAACAGGGCCACCCGTCCCCCTCGGCACCGGCACCGGGCCGCGTCCCGCCCCGCACCGGCCCGCTCGTCACCCTCCTGCTGGGCGGCCTCACCGCGACGACCCCGCTGGCCATGGACATGTACCTCCCGTCGCTGCCGGAGGTCACCCGCTCCCTCGACGCCCGTGCCGTCACCGTCCAGCTCACCCTCACCGCCTGCATGGCCGGACTCGCGCTCGGCCAGCTGGTCGTGGGCCCCATGAGCGACCGCTGGGGCCGGCGCCGCCCGCTGCTCACCGGACTCGCCGTCTACCTCGTCGCCACCGCCCTGTGCGCCCTCGCGCCCACCATCGGGACACTGATCGCCTTCCGGCTGGTGCAGGGCCTCGCCGGCGCGGCCGGGGTGGTCATCGCCCGGGCCGTCGTCCGCGACCTGTACGACGGGGTCGCCATGGCCCGCTTCTTCTCCACCCTGATGCTGATATCCGGCGCCGCGCCCATCGTCGCGCCGCTCGTCGGCGGGCAGCTCCTGCGGGTGACGGACTGGCGGGGCGTCTTCGTCGTCCTCACCGCGGTCGGCGCCGTGCTCACCGCCCTGGTCTGCGTACGGCTGCCGGAGACCCTGCCGCCGGCCGAACGGCACCGCGGGGGAGTGGGCGAGGCCCTGCGCGCGATGCGCGGTCTCCTCGCCGACCGGCCCTTCACCGGTTACATGCTCGCCGGCGGCTTCGCCTTCGCCGCGCTGTTCGCCTACGTCAGCGCCTCCCCGTTCGTGATCCAGGAGATCTACGGCGCCTCCCCGCAGACCTTCAGCCTGCTGTTCGGCCTCAACTCCGTCGGCCTGGTGGCCGCCGGCCAGCTCAACGGCAAGGTGCTGGTCGGCCGGGTCAGCCTGGACAAGGTGCTCGCCGCCGGACTGACCGTGATCGTGCTCGCCGCGACCGCCCTGCTGCTGATGGCCACGGGCGCCCTCGGCGACACCGGGCTCGTGCCCGTCGCCGCCGCCCTGTTCGTCCTGATGTCCGCCATGGGCGTCACCCTGCCCAACGCCCAGTCCCTCGCCCTGCTGCGCACCCGGCACGCCGCCGGCTCCGCCTCCGCGCTGCTCGGCACCTCCTCCTTCCTCGTCGGCGCGATCGCGTCCCCGCTCGTCGGCGTCGCCGGGGAGCACACCGCCGTCCCGATGGCCGTCGTCCAGCTGGCGGGGGCACTGGTCGCGGTGGCCTGCTTCGTGGCACTGTGCCGTCCCTGGACGGCACGGGAGACCACCCGTGCCGGCGCGGAGGGAGACGAGAGCTGAGCGCACCGAGACTGCGCACCGGCACACCGGAACGAGCCGGGCTCGACCCCGTCGCGCTCGGGCATCTGGTCGAGGAGGTGCACGCCCTCACCGTCGGCGTGCGCCCCTGGGCGGCCGGAGCCGTCGTGCTGGCCGGCCGTGGACCCGTGGTCGCCGTCGCCGAGGCCACGGGCTGGGCCGTGCGCTACGCCTGCTACGACCCCGAGACCGGCACCGGCGTCGAACTGCCGCCCGCCGCCCGGGTCCCGGCCACCCTCGACACCCCCTTCGACCTGGCCTCCCTCACCAAGCTGTTCACGTCCGTCGCCGCCGTGCAGCAGATCGAGCGCGGCACCCTCGGCATGGACGCCCGGGTCGGCGACTACCTGCCCGACTTCCACGCCGCCGCCGCGCACGGCATCACGGTACGGCAGCTGCTCACCCACACCTCCGGGCTGCGCCCCGAACTCCCCCTGTACGACTGCCCCGACGACGCCGGACGCCTGGACCTGCTGCGCGCCGAGGCCCCGACCGCCGAGCCGGGCCGCCGCCTCTACTCGGACCTCAACATGCTCCTGCTCCAGTACGTCCTGGAGCGCATCACCGGCCGCACCCTCGACGTCCTCGTCCGCGACGGCATCACCCGGCCGCTCGGCATGACCGCCACCGCGTTCGGGCCCTGCCCCGGCGCCGCGGCCACCGAGGACCAGCGGCGGCCCTGGGCCAAGGCCGACCGGGGCATGCTGCGGGGCGTGGTCCACGACGAGAACGCCTGGGCGCTCGGCGGGGTCGCGGGCCACGCCGGCCTGTTCTCCACCGCGCCCGACCTGGCCGTCTTCTGCCGCACCCTGCTCGCCGGCGGCTCCTACGGCCCCGCGCGCATCCTCGGCCCCGACTTCGTGGAGCTGCTGTTCATCCCGCCCGGGCTGGGCTTCGCCCTGGACCAGCCGTGGTTCATGGGCGAGCTGGCGGGCCGCGGCGCGGCGGGCCACACCGGCTTCACCGGCACGTCCCTGGTCCTCGACCCGGCCACGGACACCTTCCTGGTCCTCCTGGCCAACACGGTCCACCCCCGCCGCCGCCACCCGGACAGCGTCCCCAGGGCGACCCTGGCGACACTCCTGTCCAAGGCCGTCGTCTGACCCCCGCCCGAGGGGCCGCCCAGGCCGGACCGCGGTGCCGGCGGCGGCGCCCGGCGCCATAGAATCGCCGGGTGAACGACCCCCTCCGCACCGCGCTGGCCGAGCTGCTGGACGGTCTGCCCCCCTCGGAGGTGACCGCCGCCGTGGACCGCCTGATCACCCACTACCGCGGCGACACCCCCACCCACGCGCCGATCCTGCGCGACCGCGCCGACGTCGCCGCGTACGCCGCCTACCGCATGCCGGCCACCTTCGAGGCGGTCCGCTCCGCGCTGGAGGCGTTCGCGGCCACCGCCCCCGACTGGACCCCCCGGAGCCACGTCGACATCGGCGGCGGCACCGGCGCGGCCACCTGGGCCGTGGCGGAGACCTGGCCCGGCGAGCGCAGCGTCACCGTGCTGGACTGGGCCGAGCCCGCCCTCACCCTCGGCCGGCAGCTCGCCGCCGCCCACCCGGACCTCGGGAACGCCCGCTGGCAGCGCGCCCGGATCGGCGCGGACCTCGCACTCGACGACACCGACCTGATCACGGTGTCGTACGTCCTCAACGAACTCGCCGGACCCGACCGCGCCGCCCTCGTCGACGCCGCCGCCGGCGCCGCCCGGACCGTCGTGCTCGTCGAGGCCGGCACCCCGGCCGGCTACCTGCGGATCATCGAGGCCCGCGACCGGCTGATCCGGGCCGGCTTCCACGTCGCCGCCCCCTGCCCGCACAGCGCCGCCTGCCCCATCGCGCCCGGCACCGACTGGTGCCACTTCTCCGCCCGGGTCGGCCGCTCCTCCCTGCACCGCCAGGTCAAGGGCGGCTCGCTGGCCTACGAGGACGAGAAGTTCAGTTACGTCGCCGCGACCCGGCTGCCCGCGCAGCCGGCCCCCGCCCGGGTGGTCCGCCGCCCGCAGATCCGCAAGGGCCAGGTGCTGCTCGACCTGTGCGAGACCGAGGAGCGGCTGCGCCGGACGACGGTCACCAAGCGCCACGGCGACCTGTACAAGGCGGCCCGGGACGCCGACTGGGGTGACGCCTGGCCCCCGTACGGCTCCGCGTCGTAGCCCGGTGCCGCGGCTTGTTACTTTCGACCCCATGGTCGACAAGCCCGCCCCCGACGCCACCCGCCGCAGCGAGAAGTCCCGCAGAGCGATCTACGCCGCCGCCCTCGCCCTGGTCGGGGAGGTCGGCTACCCGAGGACCACCGTCGAGGGGATCGCCGCCCGCGCCGGGGTCGGCAAGCAGACGATCTACCGCTGGTGGTCCTCCAAGGCGGACGTCCTGCTGGAGGCGTTCCTCGACCTGTCCCGGCAGGCGGCGCGGGAAGCGGGCCAGGAGCCGTACGTCTTCCCGGACACCGGTGACCTCGCCGCCGACCTCAAGACCGTGCTGCGGATCACGGTGGACCAACTGCTCGACCCGCGCTTCGCGGTCCCCTCCCGGGCGCTGGCCGCGGAGGGCCTCGTCAACGAGCAGCTCGGCCGCGAGCTCGTCGGCACCCTCCTCGAACCCCAGCTCCAGCTGTACGCGGCCCGCCTGCGCTCCGCGCAGGAGGCCGGGCAGGTACGGCACGACATCGATCCCCGGATCGCCCTGGAACTGTTCGTCTCGCCGCTCGCGCAGCGCTGGCTGCAGCACACCGGGCCGATCTCGTACGCGTACACGGACACCCTCGTCGAGTACGCCCTGCACGGAATCGCGCCCCGTTGACCACCGACCGCCCCCCCCGTCCCGTCGGTTTTCAGACCCCCGAAGCACGTGAAGATGGGACGATAAGGCATGCTGTCCGCACCACAGCGAGGCGAGGGGATAGATGAGCGCGACGTTCGGCGGCCGGACCGGCCGGCAGGGAAAACTCTCCCAGTGGCTGCTCGGACGCCGCCCGAAGGAGGCCGCCGCCGACGAAGGCGGCCGTGAGGCCCTGCTGCTCGCCGCCGCCGCGGCGGGACTGCCCCTCGCCCCCGCCGCGCACCCCACCGACGGCTACCGCTGTTCCTGCGACCGGGTGGGCTGTCCCACCCCCGCCCGGCACCCGGTGTCGTTCGCCTGGCAGACGCAGTCCACCACCGACCGCGCCCAGATCGAGCGCTGGGCCCGGCACCAGCCGCAGGCGAACTTCATCACCGCCACCGGCATGGTCCACGACGTGCTGGACGTGCCCCTGGAGGCCGGCCGGGAGGCCCTGGAGCGGCTGCTCGGCTCCGGCGTCGAGGTCGGACCGGTCGCCGAGAGCGACGACGGCCGCATGCTGTTCTTCACCCTCACCCGGGGCACCCCGGAGGACGAGGACGAGTGGTGGCCGTGCGAGCTGGACTGCCACCCGGAGACGATGGACGAGCACCCCGGCCTGCGCTGGCACTGCCGGGGCTCCTACGTCCTCGTACCGCCCGCCCGGCTGCCCGGCGACGCGGGCCAGCAGGTGCGCTGGCTGCGCGGCCCGGAGCATGCGCTGCCCGACCCGCTCAGCCTGCTGGAGGCGCTCACCGACGCCTGCGCCCGGCACGTGGGCACCGGGGCCGGCCACCAGGGCGCGGCCTGGCCCCTGCACCACTGACGGGCCGGCCGGTTACTCGCCCTGCGCGGCCGTCAGGCCCTGCACGCGCCCCAGCATCCGCACCGGACCGCTGCCGGCGGGGTCGAGCACGGCCTCGTTGGCGATCGACTCCAGCGTCAGGGACTGCTTCACCTCGCCCTTGACCAGGGCCTGCACGTCCTTGTTCGGGACCGACACGGTGCCGCCGGTGTAGGCGGTCTGCTTCTCGTAGTGGTGGGTGGTGAAGAACACCAGCGCCCCGCCGTCCGCCGTGCGCAGCGCGAGCGGCGCGTAGTCGCCGTGGGTGAGGGGCTCGTCGATGAACTGCCGGACCAGGCCCGGCTTCTCGGCCGCCTTCCGGCGGTCGGCGCGCAGCCCGCTGGTGTCGCGGCCGTCGGCGAAGGTCCGCCCGCCGCTCTTCAGATAGGCGGCGTACGTCTTGCTCAGCTCGTCGGGCCGCACGGCCAGTTGCGTGGTGTCGGCCGGCACGGCCTCGGCCCAGCCGTCCGCGTCCTTCCTGAACTCCGGTACGGTGCCGGGCGCCATCAGCGTCAGATAGCGCACCTGCCACCGCTCGCCGAGGTCGTTGCGGGTGAACACCAGCACCCAGCGGAAGTTCCCGCCCTTGTTGCCCTGCCCGTCGGCGACGAACCAGCGCGGCCAGCCGGCCTTCTTCGGGATCGTGTACTTCACGTCCGTCAGCTTCAGCGGCGCGTGGGCCGGGTTCCCCGACGGGCTGTTGACGTGCCCGGCCCTCAGCCGGGCGGAGTCGATGTCGGCGACGGCGCCGGTGACGTAGGGCTCGTCCAGGGAGCTGTCGTAGGCCTTGTCGGCCTTGTTGTACGCGGTCGTGAACGCGGTGAGCGCCTCGGCGGCCTCGGCGCGGGTGCTCGCGGGGAGCACGACACGCTCCCCGTGCACCACCACGCATCCGCTCGCGGTCAGCGACAAAGCGGTCAGCGAGGCCGCTATGAGTGCGTTCCGGTCACGCCTGCGAAGCCGCTGACGGCTGCGTTCCCTGGTCATCGGGCTCCTTCACCTTCCCCTTCCCGGAGGCGAACCCTACCGGGGAGAGGAACAGCGCGAGCACCGGGACCAGGTACAGCGCCCACACCGTGATCTGAACGACCGTCGGGTCCGGCTGGAAGTTGAAGACGCCCTTGAGCAGGGTGCCGTACCAGCTGTCCGGCGGGATGGTGCCGCTGATGTCGAAGGCCAGGCGGTTGATGCCCGGGACCCAGTCGGCCTCCTGCAGGTCGTGGAAGCCGTACGCCAGCACGCCCGCCGCGACCACGACCAGCATGCCGCCGGTCCAGGTGAAGAACTTGGCCAGGTTGATCTTCAGGGCGCCCCGGTAGAACAGCCAGCCCAGGAACACCGCCGTGGCCAGGCCGAGGGCGACCCCGACCAGCGGGCGCGGGGTGCCGTCGGAGGCCGCGTGCACCGACGCCCACACGAACAGCGCGGTCTCCAGGCCCTCCCGGCCGACCGCGAGGAACGCGGTGGCGACCAGCGCGCCCGTGCCGAGCGCGAGGGCCGCGTCCAGCTTGCCGTGCAGCTCCGACTTCAGGTGCCGGGCGGTGCGCCGCATCCAGAACACCATCCAGGTCACCAGGCCCACGGCGAGGATCGACAGGGAGCCGCCGAGGGCCTCCTGCGCCTCGAAGGTCAGCTCCTGCGAGCCGAACTCCAGGGCGCAGCCGAAGCCCATGGCGATGGCGACCGCGATGCCGATGCCGATCCAGATCGGCCGCAGGGCGTCCTTGCGGCCGGTCTTGACCAGGTAGGCGATCAGGATGCAGACGACGAGCGACGCCTCCAGACCCTCGCGCAGACCGATCAGATAGTTGGAGAACACGGGCTACGCCTCCTTCGAGAACAGCGTGCGGCCCCACCAGTCGCCGGAGTCCCGGACGCCGGGCGGCACCGCGAAGACCGCCGAACCCACGTGCTGGATGTACTCGTTGAGCGCGTCGTGCGCGGCGAGGTTGCGCTGGAGCGGGATGAACCCCTTGCGCACGTCCCGCTGGTAGGCGAGGAAGAACAGGCCCGCGTCCAGCCGGCCGAGACCGTCGGTGCCGTCGGTGAAGGAGTAGCCCCGGCGCAGAATGGTGATCCCGTTGTTGGTGTCGGGGTGCGCGAGCCGCACGTGCGCGTCCGGCTTCATCGCCTTCAGGAACGGCTCGTCGTGCTCCTTGGCCTTGCCGACCGGCGCGCCCTCGCGCTTGTCCCGGCCGAACACGTCCTCCTGCTCCTGCAGGGAGGTGCGGTCCCAGGTCTCGATGTTCATCCGGATGCGCCGGGCGACCAGGTACGACCCTCCGGTCATCCAGTCCGGCCCGTCGCCCTCGCCGACCCACACGAACTTCTTCAGCCGGTCGGTCTCGGTGCCCGCGATGTTGCGGGTGCCGTCCTTGAAGCCCATCAGGTTGCGCGGGGTCTGCGCGTCCGGGGTGGTGGAGGAGGTCTTGCCGAAGCCGAGCTGGGACCAGCGGATGGCGACCTTGCCGAAGCCGATGCGGGCGAGGTTGCGGATGGCGTGCACGGCGACCTGCGGGTCGTCGGAGCAGGCCTGGACGCACAGGTCGCCGCCGGTGCGGGACCTGTCCAGGTTGTCGCCGGGGAACTTGGGCAGGTCGACCAGGGCCTCGGGCCGCCGGTCCCGCAGCCCGAACCTGTCGAACAGCGACGGGCCGAACCCGATGGTCAGGGTCAGCCGGGACGGCTTGAGCCCGAGCGCCTCGCCGGTGTCGTCCGGCGGGGCCTCGGCGAGCCCGCCGTAGGCGCCCTCGCCGACCGCCTTGCCCGCGGTCATCCGGCGGGCCGCGTCGGTCCAGTCCTTGAGCATCCGGACGAACTCGTCGCGGTCCTCGGTCTTCACGTCGAACGCGGCGAAGTGCAGCCGGTCCTGCACGGGGGTGGCGATGCCGGCCTGGTGGACGCCGTGGAACTCCACCGCGCCACCGGTCTCGGCGGCGGCCGGGTCCATGTCGTTGCCCGCCTTGGCCATCGCCACGGCGCCGCCGGCCGCGGCGGCCCCGAGCGCGAGCCCGGCACCGCCCCAGCCGATCAGCGCGCGACGCGACGGAGTGGCCTGAGTCTCCTGGGTCTCGGTCATCGCCCTTTTCCCCTTGCTTACTTCACGACCGCGGCGGCGAGCTTGGACAGCGGCTCGGCGAGCGCGTTCACCGCGTCCGACAGCTCCTTGCGCTGGTCCTTGGTGACCTTGTCGTAGGAGACGAAGTCGTACGAGGTCTTGTCCGAGCGGTACTTGTCGAGCAGCGTGTCCAGCGCCGCGAACTGCTTGTCCAGTTCCTTGGTCAGCGCCGGGTCGTTCTTCGCGGCGACCGGCTTCAGCAGCTCGTACGCCTTCTGGGCGCCCTCGACGTTGCCCTTGAAGTCGACCAGGTCGGTGTGGGCGTAGCGGTCCTCCTCGCCGGTGACCTTGCCGGTGGCGACCTCGTCCAGCAGTTCCTTGGCGCCGTTGGCCATGGAGGTCGGGGTGATCTCGGCCTTGCCGACCCGGCCCTGCCAGTCCTTGAGGTCCGTCAGCAGCTGACCGGCGAGGGCCTTCTCCTCGGCGCCGATCTTCTTGTCCTGCCAGAGGGCCTTCTCCAGCCGGTGCCAGCCGGTCCACTTCTGGCCGTCGTCCAGGCCGTCCTCGCGGACGTCGACCTTCGGGTCGATGTCACCGAAGGACTCGGCGACCGGCTCGGTGCGCTCCCAGCCGAGGCGGGAGAGGCCGTAGGCCTTCTTCGCGGCGTCCAGGTCGCCGGCCTGGACCGCCTTCACGAAGGCCTCGGCCTTCGGCAGCGTCTCGTCGGCCTGGTCCTGGGCGTACTGGCGGTACTCGGCGACGGCCGAGTCCAGCTTCGGGTCCCGCTTGGCGGTGCTGCCGCCGCCGGTCACGGTCAGCTTCTGCCGCACGCCGTGGCCCTTCATGCCGGGCCGGCAGGCGATCTCGTACGCGCCGGCCTTCACCTCGGCGGTGAGCGTGTACTTGGTGCCGGGGCCGATGTTCTCCTTCTCGGAGACGATCCGGTCGTCCGGGAACAGGATCTCGACCTCGGTGGCCTTCGAGCCCTTGTTCTCGATCTTCAGCGTGACGTGGCCGGCCGGCACGGACGTGCTGGACGTCTCGCACTTGGAGTCGGCGGCCGTGACCTGGATGGCGTCGCCGTCCTTGGCATCGCTTTTCGCGGTGCAGGCCGAGAGGGCGGTCAGAGCCGCCGCGGTGACGGCGGCGGTGACGGTCAGTCGGACGGCGCGCATGCAGGCTCCAAGCGGATCTGGTCTGGTGAGGCTGCCCTAACTTACATGAGGCTAACCTCACCCATATCCGCCGGGGCCGTGATTCAGCTCTCACAGGAAGGCCACAGACACGGCTTGATCTCGATGTCTCAAAAGCGACGACAACGAACGGCAAAGGCGATGCCAAGCGGTGGCAGGACCAACGGGTGCTGCCCGTGGCCCGGGTGGAGGAGGGGAACCGGGCAACCGGGCGCATGCCTGTGCCCGTCGACTGGAGGAGTCGCGCCACGGCCCCTTGTACGACTCCCGTTGGCATCTGCGCCTGCGCTCGGTGTTCCCCCCGTACGTCTGGCACGCCGCCGACTTCGTCCGCGCGTGGCCCCCCTGCCACCTCGACCGGTCCGGACACGGCCGGCACGGGGTCGTGCCCCTGCGTCCGCTCTCCGCCGAGGACGCGCCCCGGGTGCGGGCCTACGCCGACACCGTCTCGGACCTGCCGTACGAGGAGGCCCGCACCCGGTCCTGGCCCCTGCCGGGCGGTGTCCGCGCCTGGGAAGCGCTCGCCCGGGCCGCGATGTTTCAATTCCCCGGTGACTGACTACGACGTACTCCGCGTCTTCTGCGGACCGGACGGCGGCTACGGCAACGAGCTGGGCGTCGTCCGTGACGGCTCGGTGCTGCCCGAGCGGAGCGACCGGCAGGAGCTGGCGGCCAAGCTCGGCTTCAGCGAGACCGTGTTCGTGGACGACCCCGAGCGCGGAGTGATCGACATCTACACCCCCACCCTGCGCCTGCCGTTCGCCGGTCACCCCTGCGTGGGCACGGCCTGGCTGCTCGACGTACCCGAACTGGTCACCCCCGCCGGGGTCGTCGGGACCCGGCTGGACGGCGAGTTCAGCTGGATCGAGGCCCGCGCCGAGTGGGCGCCGCCGCGCACCCTGCGCCAGTACCCGAGCGCCGCCGAGGTGGAGGCGCTGGAGGTGCCGCCGCCCGGGGAGTGGATCTACGCCTGGGCCTGGGAGGACGAGGCCGCCGGGCGGGTCCGGGCGCGCGCCTTCCCCGGCCGTATCGATGAGCGCGGCGACAGCCGCTCCGGTGGAGCCGGTGCTTGCACCGGGGGTGTCGAGGAGGACGAGGCCACCGGCGCGGCCGCCCTGCTCCTCACCGACCGGCTGGGCCGGGCCCTCAACATCACCCAGGGCCGGGGCTCGCAGATCCTCACCGCGCCCCAGCCGCACGGGTGGACCGAGGTCGGCGGCCGGGTCCACCTGGAGCGCTGACGCGTACGCGTGTCCGGTGAGCGTCCGCGCCCCCGTTCGGGTGGATCCGCGTGTGCGTGCGAAGGCGAACGGGGACCTCTGGGCGTGACCACTCCGCCTCCCCGAGAGGAGCACCATGCGCATCAGATCAGTCCTGGCAGCGACGGTCCTCGGCGCCGCCCTCGCCGCCACCGGCGCGACGACGGCCGGCGCGTCCGTCCACGACACCCGGGTCGACGACGAGGCCGTCTGCAGCCCGTACGCCGGCGACCTCACCTCGCTGGAGAACCACATCTCCTGGTCCGGTGCCCACTGCAGCAACCACCTGCGCTGACGCGAACCGGGTCTCCTCGCGCAGGCGGCGGGGGGCCCGGTCGCCCGGGCTCACGCGGACAGCGGGAACTCCTCGCCGAGGGCCCGGAAGACCGCCGTGTTCAGCTCGAACGCCCGCCGGCACTCCGAGACGACCCGCTGCTTCTCCAGGTCGTCCACCCCCATCCGGTCCAGCAGCTGCCGGTAACCCCGCTTGAACGCGGCCGGATCGGGGATCGCGTCGAAGACGTAGAACCGGACCCCGTCACCCTTCTCGGCGAAGCCCCACGTCCGCTCCGCCCTGTCCCGGATGATCCGGCCGCCGGAGAGGTCGCCGAGGTAGCGGGTGTAGTGGTGGGCGACGTACCCGCCGGGCCAGCGCTCGGCACACTCCCGCACCCGGTCCGCGTACGCCCGGGTGGCGGGCAGCGCGCTCGGGGCCGCCTGCCCGCCGGGGCCCCGCAGGTGCGCCAGGTCCCGCTCCAGCGCGGGCAGCCGGAACAGCTCCGGCCGGATGAACGGCCCGGCCACCGGGTCCGCCGCCAGCCGCTCGGCCGTGCTCTCCAGGGCCTCGTAGACGAACCACAGTTGCTCGGTGTACCGCGCATAGGCCGCGACGCCGAGCCGGCCGCCGAGCAGGTCGCTCATGAACGTCGAGGTCTCGGCCGCCTTGTGCTGTTCGCGCGTGGCGCTCCGGAGGAGGGACGAGAAGGAGTGCGACGAGAGGGGGTCCATGAGCACATCCTTTACCGACATCCTGTCGGTAAAACTCTACAAGAGAAGGCCCGCCCCCGTCGGGGAGCGGGCCGGGCGGCGGCCGGGGCCGCCGGTCAGGGCAGGGTCAGGATCTCCGCGCCGGTGTCCGTGACCACCAGGGTGTGCTCGAACTGCGCGGTGCGCTTGCGGTCCTTCGTCACGACCGTCCAGCCGTCGTCCCACATGTCGTACTCGTGGGTGCCGAGCGTCAGCATCGGCTCGATGGTGAACGTCATCCCCGGCTGCATCACCGTCGTGGCGTGCGGGCTGTCGTAGTGCGGGATGATCAGGCCGGAGTGGAACGACGTGCTGATGCCGTGCCCGGTGAAGTCCCGCACGACGCCGTAGCCGAAGCGCTTGGCGTACGACTCGATGACCCGGCCGATGACATTGATCTGCCGGCCCGGCTTCACGGCCCTGATCGCCCGGTCGAGCGCCTCACGGGTGCGCTCCACCAGCAGCCGGGACTCCTCGTCCACGTCGCCGACCAGGTAGGTGGCGTTGTTGTCGCCGTGCACCCCGCCGATGTACGCCGTCACGTCCAGGTTGACGATGTCGCCGTCCCTGAGGACCGTCGAGTCCGGGATGCCGTGGCAGATGACCTCGTTGACCGACGTGCACAGGGACTTCGGGAAGCCGCGGTAGCCGAGCGTGGACGGGTACGCCCCGTGGTCGCACATGTACGTGTGGGCGACCTTGTCCAGCTGGTCCGTGGTGACCCCGGGCGCGATGATCTTCGCGGCCTCCGCCATCGCCCGCGCGGCGATACGGCCGGCGATCCGCATCGCCTCGATGGTCTCGGGGGTCTGCACCTCCGGCCCGGTGTACGGCGCCGGCGCGGGCTTGCCGACGTACTCGGGGCGGCGGATGTTTCCGGGGACCGAACGGGTGGGGGACAGCTCCCCTGGTACGAGCAGCGACTGGCCAGACATGCCAGCGAGTCTAACCAGCGGACATGGGGGAACATGTCGGTGGCGAGAGGAGCTGCCCATGGCCCTGTTCAAGAAGCGCACCGCCGGCAAGCCGGGGGAGTGGTACTACTGCCTGGAGCACAAGAAGGTCGAGGAGGGCCCGGACTGCCCGGGCAAGGACCGCTTCGGGCCGTACGCCTCCCGCGAGGAGGCCCGGCACGCGATGGAGACCGCCGCCGAGCGCAACCTCCAGTGGGAGAACGACCCGCGCTGGCACGACGCGCCGTCCGGCGGCAAGACCGACGAGGACTGACCCCGGAGGCATCCCGGACTGAACGCGGCATGAACGCGGCCTGGTTCCGGCCTGGTTCAAGGCCGACGGGACCGGTCACCAAGGGGCCGGCGGGGGTGCCGTCAGGGCTTCCGTCAGACGGGCCAGCCTGTCCCGGAAACCCCGTCGCGCCCGCGGAGAGCCCCCGTTCTCGCCGGCAGCCGCGCTGACCAGGTGCTGGACGGTGTCCAGGTCCAGCTCCGCCCCCTCCGGCACGGCCAGCGTGTCGTGCGCCATCGCGGCCAGCTCGCCCCCGCCCGTGCCCAGCGTCAGCACCGTCACCCCGGCCCGCCGGGCGTCGTACACCCGCTCCAGCAGCGGC
This sequence comes from Streptomyces sp. NPDC046881, assembly GCF_040645015.1. Classification (NCBI taxonomy): domain Bacteria; kingdom Bacillati; phylum Actinomycetota; class Actinomycetes; order Kitasatosporales; family Streptomycetaceae; genus Streptomyces; species Streptomyces sp. NPDC046881. The sequence continues at coordinate 127,235 of NZ_JBEYXJ010000005.1, forward strand.
GCGGGCTCCTCCGGCGCCACGACCAGCAGGGTCTCACCGCGCCGCGCCGCCGCGATCCGGCCCGGCCCGACGGCCAGGTGGGGCGGGTCGGAGGGGCGCGCGTGATGCCGTACCAGCGTCGGCGCCAGCTCGGGCGTGCCCGACCACGCGGCCTCGTCCACCAGGTGCGCGGCCAGGTGCCAGGGCTCGTACCGGGGCGTGCCCACGAGCAGCAGCCCGCCCCCGTGTGCCACCACCGACCCGCGCAGCACCCCCGCGAACCTCCGGGTGGCCCCCAGCCACTCGGTCCCGGCGAGCACTTCGCGCAGCAACGCGACCCGTACGGCGTCCATGCGACCGCATACTGCCGCAACCGGTCACTCGTGACGCGGAGTTCACCCCGAATTCGCCCGACGTGGGGAGGCTGGCGGGATGACCGACGTGACCGTCCCCTTCCGCGCGGGCCACGAGGGGTACGCCAGTTTCCGTATCCCGGCCGTCGTCGCCACCCGGTCCGGCACGCTGCTCGCCTTCTGCGAGGGCCGCGTCGACTCCGCCGCCGACCACGGGCGCATCGACATCGTGCTCAAGCGGTCCACGGACGGCGGCCGCACCTGGGGGCCGCTCCGGGCCGCCGCGCCGGGCGGCGGCGACCTCGCCGGCAACCCCGCCCCCGTCGTCCTGGACACCGGCCGCATCCTGCTCGTGCACATCCGGGCCGCCGCCGCGGCCACCGAGGCCGCCATCCTGCGCGGCCAGGTCTCGGACGCCGACGGGCGGCGGGTGTGGGTTCAACACAGCGACGACGACGGAATGACATGGTCCCCGCCCAGGGAGATCACCCGGCAGGTGAAGCGGCCCGGCTGGCGCTGGTACGCCACCACCCCCGGGCACGCCCTCCAGCTCACCTCCGGCCGCGTCCTCGTCCCGGCCAACCACACCCTGCCGCCCACCGGCACCGACACCGGCGCCGAGGCCAGGTACAACAGCGGGCACTGCCTGCTGAGCGACGACCGCGGCGAGACCTGGTACCTCGGCTACCTGGACGAGAACACCGACGGCTACGTCAACGCCAACGAGACCACCGCCGCCGAACTCCCCGACGGCCGCGTCTACCTCAACACCCGCAACGACTCCCCGTCCCCCGGCACCCGCGCCGACGCCCACTCCGAGGACGGCGGGAGGACCCTCGTGAAGCCCTTCCGGCCGCAGGCCGGGCTGACCGCGCCGGTCTGCGAGGCCTCCGTCCTCCAGCTCCGCGACCCCGACCTGCTGCTCTTCTCCGCCCCCGCCGACCCCGGCGGCGCCCGCGCCCTGATGACGATCCGCGCCTCCGCCGACGGCGGCACCACCTGGCGCCCGGCGTTCACCGTCGACGGGCTGCCCGCCGCCTACTCCGACCTGGTCCGCGTCGATCCGCACACCGTCGGCCTGCTCTACGAGACCGGCGACTTCGGCGCCTACGAGACGATCACCTTCCGCCGGGTGCCCGTGCACCGGCTGACCTGAGCCGGTACGCGCCCGGCGGCGGACGTAGAGTCGGGCCATGACCTCTACCGACAGCGCACAGAAGGCCCCCGCCAAGGACCCCTGGGACCTGCCCGACGTCTCCGGGTACGTCGTCGGCGTGCTCGGCGGCACCGGCCCGCAGGGCAAGGGCCTCGCCTACCGGCTCGCCCGGGCCGGCCAGAAGGTGATCATCGGCTCCCGCGCCGCCGAGCGCGCGCAGGCCGCCGCCGGGGAACTCGGCCACGGCATCGAGGGCGCCGACAACGCCGAGACCGCGCGCCGCAGCGACATCGTGATCGTCGCCGTCCCGTGGGAGGGCCACGGCGACACCCTGAAGTCCCTGCGCGACGAACTGGCCGGCAAGCTCGTCGTGGACTGCGTCAACCCGCTCGGCTTCGACAAGAAGGGCGCCTACGCGCTCAAGCCGGAGGAGGGCAGCGCCGCCGAGCAGGCCGCCGCCCTGCTGCCGGACTCCCGGGTCGCCGCCGCCTTCCACCACCTGTCGGCCGTCCTGCTCCAGGACCCGCAGATCGAGCAGATCGACACCGACGTGATGGTCCTCGGCGAGGAGCGCGCCGACGTGGAGATCGTGCAGGCGCTGGCCGGCCGCATCCCCGGCATGCGCGGCATCTTCGCGGGCCGGCTGCGCAACGCCCACCAGGTCGAGTCGCTGGTCGCGAACCTGATCTCCGTCAACCGCCGGTACAAGGCACACGCCGGGCTGCGCGTCACCGACGTGTGAGCGGACTCCGGCCATGGGGGACACTGGTGCGAGCAGTGTCCCCCCCGACAGGATCCGGAGCCGACCCCCATGCCCCCCCTGCCCCCGCCCAGCCCGACCCGGCGACTCGCCCTCTACACCCTCGTCGTCTGCCTCCTCGCCGTGGCCGCCGCCGTCGTCTCCTTCGTCCAGGGCAGCTGGCTGGGCATCGTCTGGGTGCTGCTGGCGGGTCTCTCCTCCAACATGACCTGGTACTACGTCAAGCGCGGCCGGGCCGCCGGGCAGGACGGCCCCGTCACGGGGTGAGCGAGCAGATCTCCGGGGTCTCCTGCCAGAAGCGGTAGTCCGCCTCGCCGCAGTAGCGGGAGAAGTCGTCGACGTCCAGCGCCCGCATGACCGAGTCGATCACGTCGAAGAACGCGTGGTTGACCGACGGCAGCCACAGCAGCGCGAACACGAACAGCAGCCCGAACGGCGCGAACGGCTCCACCTGCCGCTTCACGTTGTACGACAGCCACGGCTCGATCACGCCGTAGCCGTCCAGACCCGGCACCGGCAGGAAGTTCAGCAGCGCCGCGGTCACCTGGAGCAGCGCCAGGAACGCCAGCGCGAACCGGAAGTCCGCGGGCACGCCGTCCAGCGTGTCCAGCCAGAACGGGGCCGTGCACACCGCGGCGAACAGCACGTTCGTCAGCGGGCCCGCCGCCGAGATCAGGCTGTGCCGCCAGCGGCCCCGGATCCGGCCCCGCTCGATGAACACCGCACCGCCGGGCAGACCGATCCCGCCCATGATCACGAACAGCACGGGCAGCACGATGCTCAGCAGCGCGTGCGTGTACTTCAGCGGGTTCAGCGTGAGATAGCCCTTCGACCCGACCGTGATGTCCCCGCTGTGCAGGGCGGTGCGCGCGTGCGCGTACTCGTGCAGGCACAGGGAGACGATCCAGGCCGCGGTCACGAACAGGAACACCGCGATGCCCGGCTGCGCGGCGAACCCGGTCCAGGTGGCCCAGCCGGTCACCGCCGTCACGGCCAGGATGCCGACGAAGACGGGACTGATCTGCCGGTCGCCGCGGCGGGTGGTGGCGGTGGTCATGGGCGAGCTCCTGTGCGGGCCGGTGACGGTCGGGAACTGCGACCGTACCGGCCGCGGACACGTGGGGAAAACGCCTCGCGGTGGCCGTCGGGTTCCTGGACCCTGGGGGGATGCCACGGATGAGGGTGTTCTACGACTCTGCGGAGATGGAGTGCTGCGGCACGCCGTTCGCCGTGGGCGACGAGGTCTCCTGGCGGCTGGTCCCCACGACCGGGGCGGACGGCCACTACGGCGCCGCCGCCTGGGTGGCGAACCACGGCGGACCCGACCGGGCGACCACCGGCCGGGTCCGGGGCATCGACCTGGTGCACCAGGAGTACCTCGCCCACCACGACCCGCGCACCGTCGCACCGCCCGCCGCGGAACCCGGCGAGGTGATCTTCGTCGCGGCCGGGCGCCGCCTGGAGCCGGTGCCGGGCGCCCCCGTCCTGGAGCCCGTCGACGCCTGCCCGAAGTGGTTCGACGCGTTCGAGCAGGAGGAACAGCCGCCACGGCGGGTTCCCTTCCGGGTCCGCTGCGCCGTCGGCGTCCTCGTCACCCTGGACGTCCCCGGCGGCACGCCGACCCAACCCGGTGACCGCCGCTGACCACTCCGGAGACAATGGACCCCGTGCGCTTCTCGCTGCTCGGCACCACCCAGGCGATCCGCCCCGACGGCACGGCCGTCCCGGTCGGCGGGGCGCGGCTGCGTGCCCTGCTGAGCGTGCTCGCGCTGCGGGCCGGACGGACCGTGCCCGCGGGCGTCCTCGTGGACGAGGTGTGGGGCGCCGACCCGCCCGCCGACGCCGCCGGTGCCCTGCAGGCGCTCGTCGGCCGGCTCCGGCGGGCCCTCGGCCCCGACGCCGTCGCCTCCGTCGACGGCGGCTACCGGCTCACCGCCGCACCCGACGACGTCGACCTCGCCCGTTTCGACCGGCTGACCGGCGACGGCCTGCGCGCCCTCGCCGACGGCGACCCCGCCAAGGCCGCCGCCGTCCTCGACGACGCCCTCGCCCTGTGGCGCGGACCCGCCCTGGCCGACCTGCCCGACCGCACCGCCGAGGCGGCCCGCTGGGAGACCCGCCGGCTGGACGCGCTGCGCGCCCGGCACACCGCCGCCCTCGCCCTCGGCGGGGCCGAGCAGGCGCTGCCCGAGCTGACCGCGCTGTGCGACGACCACCCGCTGGACGAACCGCTCCAGGCGCTGCGGCTGCGCGCCCTGCGTGACACCGGGCGCCCCGCCCAGGCGCTCGCCGCCTACGAGGACGTACGCCGCCTGCTCGCGGACCGGCTCGGCTCCGACCCGGGCCCCGAACTGCGCGCCCTGCACACCGAGCTGCTGCGCGAGGAACCGGCCGGGCAGCCGCCCGCGGCCCGCCCGGGCAACCTGCCCGCCCGGCTGACCTCCTTCGTCGGCCGGGAAGCCGACATCCGGGCCATCGGCGCCGACCTCGCCGCGGCCCGCCTGGTCACCCTGCTCGGGCCCGGCGGCGCCGGGAAGACCCGGCTGTCCCAGGAGGCCGCCGAGGCGGTACGGCACACCGTCCGGGACGGGGTCTGGCTCGCCGAACTGGCCCCCGTGGACGACCCCGACGCCGTACCGCAGGCCGTGCTCACCGCGATCGGCGCCCGCGAGACCGTGCTGCACGGCACCGGCGTGGACAGCATGCGCGCGGTCACCGACCGGCACGACAACCCCCTCGAACGGCTCGTGGAGCACTGCGCCCGGCGCCGCATGCTGATCATCCTGGACAACTGCGAGCACGTCGTGGACGCCGCCGCCCATCTCACCGAGCGGCTGCTGGCCCGCTGCCCGGAGCTGACCGTCCTCGCCACCAGCCGCGAACCCCTGGGCGTGCCGGGCGAGTTGCTGCGGCCGGTGGAACCGCTGCCCGAACCGGTCGCGCTGCGGCTGCTGGCCGACCGGGGCGCGGCGGCCCGGCCCGGCTTCCGGGTCGAGGACGACCCCGAGGCGTGCGCCGAGATCTGCCGCCGCCTGGACGGACTGCCCCTCGCCATCGAGCTGGCGGCGGCCCGGCTGCGCATGCTGACGCCCCGCCAGATAGCGGACCGGCTGGACGACCGCTTCCGGCTGCTCACCTCCGGCAGCCGCACCGTGCTGCCCCGCCAGCAGACCCTCAGGGCCGTCGTCGACTGGTCCTGGGACCTGCTGGACGCGGGCGAACGGGACGTCCTCGCCCGGCTGTCGGTGTTCGCCGGCGGCTGCGACCTGCCCGCCGCCGAGGCCGTGTGCGGGCCGGGCGCGCTGGACGCCCTCGGCTCCCTGGTCGACAAGTCCCTGGTGGTGGCCGCGCCCGCCGCCGACGGCGGCATGCGCTACCGGCTGCTGGAGACCGTCGCCGAGTACGCCGCCGAACGCCTCGCCGAGACCGGCGGCCGCGGCGAGGCCGAGCGCGCCCACCTGACCTACTACCGGGAACTGGCCCGCGCCACCGACCCGTTGCTGCGCGGCCCCGAGCAGCTCGCCGCCATCGACCGGTTCCAGCTGGAGTACGAGAACCTGCGCACCGCCTTCCGGCACGCCGTCGCCGAACACGACGAACAGGAGGCGCTCTGCCTGGTCCTCTCCCTGCTGTGGTTCTGGCAGATGCGCGACCAGCGCATCGAGACCCGCACCTGGTGCCGGGAGGTCATGGCGCTCGGCCCCGACCCGTTCACCGAACCGGTCCGCCGCGCCGAACCGGTGTGGCGGCGCTGCACCGACACGCCGCCGCCGTACGCCGGCGAGGTCCTCGCCGAGGCCCGGCGCGGGGTCCACCTGGCCCATGTGGCCTGCATGGACACCGAGATCGACGCCTGGCAGACCCCCGAGGCGCAGGCGAAGCTCCGCGCGGTCGCCCGGACCTACGAGCCCGGCCTGCCGCAGATCTGCCGGCCCCCGGGCATCCTGTGGTTCTTCGCCGAGCTGCTGACCGGCGGCGCCGACCGGCTGCGCACCATCGCCGACGCCTGCGTGCAGACCTGCCGGGACACCCCCGGCTACGAGTGGGAGCTGGCCGGCGCCCTCCAGCTGCGCGCCAACCTCCTCGCCAACCGCGCCGACTGGGCCGGCGACGCCACCCGCGACGCCGACGAGGCCCTGGAGATCTACCGCCGCCTCGGCGACGCCTGGGGCACCACCGAGGCCCTGTCCGCCCGCGGCGAGGCCCGGGAACGCAAGGGCCACCACCACGAGGCCGCCGCCGACTACCGGGCCGCCATCGAACACGCCGAGCGCCTCGGCGCCCGCGCCCAGGTGGCCGTGCTCCGCGCCCGGCTCGGCGGCGCCCTGCTGGAGGCGGGCGAAAGCGAGCGCGGGGAGCGGATGCTCCGGGACGTCATCGCCAGCAAGGACAGCACCCACAACGAGGCCATGCCCGCCGCCCGGCTCGTCCTGGCCGGCTGGCTCGGCCTGACCGGCCGCACCGCGGAGGCCCGCGACCACCTGCGGCTGCTGCGCCAGGAGGTCCGCATCGCGCGCTTCGTCGTCTTCGACGCCGTGATCCTCTGCCAGGAGGCCTGGCTGAACGCCGTGGAGGAGCGCACCGAGGAGACCCTCGGCCAGGCCCGCGAGGCGCTGCAGCTCGCCGCCGACCCGCTGAGCCGGGCCATCACCCCGCACCTGCACTCCGTCGTCCTCGCCGTCGCCGCGATGGCCCTCGCCCGCGCCGACGGCCGCGCCGCCGACGCCGCCCGCTGCCTGGGCGCCGCCGAAGCGCTGCTGCCGGCCGCCCACGTCCCCTCCGGTGTGGAGCGGCGGGCCCGCGACCTGACCGAGGCGCGGATCCGGGAGCGGCTCGACGCACGGTCGTACGAGGCCGCGTACGCCGAGGGCGGCGGCCTCTCCCTCGTGGAGGCCGCCGCCCTGTTCGGACCGTCCTAGGACGTCAGCTCTTCGTGCGGAACTTGTGGATCGCCACCGGCGCCATGAGCGCGGTCAGGCCCACCGACCAGATGAGCGTCACCCACAGGTCGTGCGCGACCGGGCCGCCCTCCATCAGACCGCGCGCGGTGTCGGCCAGCGCCGAGAGCGGGTTGTAGTCGGTGAACGACTGCAGCCAGCCCGGCATCGACGCGGTCGGCGCGAAGATCGACGAGCCGAACTGCAGCGGCATCAGCACCAGGAAGCCCATCGCCTGCACCGACTGCGCGCTCTTCATCACCACGCCGAGGGTCAGGAACACCCACATCAGCGCCGAGCCGAACACCGCGGAGAGACCCACGGAGGCCAGCAGACCGGTCCAGCTGCTGATGTCGTAGCCCACGAGGAGGGCCACCACCATCAGCACCACGGTCGCGAACAGCATCCGCATCAGCTCCACCGCGATCTTCGCGAAGAGGACGGAGCCGCGCCCGATCGGCAGCGACCGGAAGCGGTCCATGACACCGGAGTTGAAGTCCTGGTTGAAACCGGTGCCCACGCCCTGGGCCATGTTCATGCCCATCATGGCCATGAGGCCGGGCACCACGTACTGCACGTACTGGTCCTGGCCGCCGCCCAGCGACTTGCCGATGGAGCCGCCGAAGACGTACACGAACAGCAGGGTGAAGACCACCGGGAACAGGATCGCGTCGAACATCGACTCCGGGTCCTGCCGGATCCACAGCAGGTTGCGGCGGATCAGCGCGCCGGTGTGCCGCAGGTGGGCCCGCAACGGGATGGGCGTGTCGGCCTTCGTGGCGGCGGGGGACAGGGTGACGGCGCTCATACGGCGACCTCTTCGCGGTTGTCGGCGGGCACGGCGTCCTGAGGGGCACTGGCACGGTGGCCGGTGAGGGACAGGAACACCTCGTCCAGGCTGGGCAGTTCGGTGGTGATGGAGGAGATCGTGATGCCGCGCGCGGTGACCGCGCCGACCACGGCGGTCAGCTGCTCGTCGCTCAGGATCGGCACCAGCAGCGTCCCGGTCTCGCTGTCCACGGTGGTGGCCGCGAGCCCGGTGATGCCGAGGTCGTCCAGCATCGCGGCGAGCGGGCGCAGCTCCAGCGGGTCGACCGGGCGCACGCGCAGGGTGCGTCCGCCGACGCGGGCCTTCAGCTCCTCGATCCCGCCGTTCGCGATGACCTTGCCCCGGTCGACCACGGTCAGCTCGGAGGCGAGCTGCTCGGCCTCCTCCATGTACTGGGTGGTGAGCAGCACGGTGACGCCGTCGCCGACCATCGCCTTGACCTCGTCCCACACCTCGTTGCGGGTGCGCGGGTCGAGGCCGGTGGTGGGCTCGTCCAGGTACAGCACGGCCGGGCGGCCGATCATGGAGGCGGCCAGGTCCAGTCGCCGCCGCATGCCGCCGGAGTACGTGCCCGCGGGCCGCCTGGCCGCCTCCGTCAGCGAGAACCGCTCCAGCAGCTCGTCGGCGCGGGCGCGGGCGTCCTTGCGGGACAGGTCCAGCAGACGGCCGATCAGGTACAGGTTCTCCCAGCCCGGGAGCTTCTCGTCCACCGAGGCGTACTGGCCGGTGAGACCGATGACCCGGCGCAGCTGGCGGGGCTGGCGTACGACGTCGTAGCCGGCCACGGTGGCCTGCCCGGCGTCGGGGGTGATCAGGGTGGACAGGATGCGTACGAGGGTGGTCTTGCCGGCGCCGTTCGGCCCGAGCACACCCATCACGGTGCCCTCGCGCACGTCCAGGTCGACGCCGTCCAGTGCCTTGGTCTCGCCGTAGTGCTTGACCAGTCCCCGTACGGTCACGGCGGAGCGGCCGCCGGCGGGGTTGTCGTCGATGCGTGTCATGTCGATGACAGTGCCAGCCCCCACCGACAAACGGCCTACAGCCGGCCGACACCCCGCCTACACCCCCTGTCGGCGCCCGACACGGCAGCAGCCCGCCGACGGGGGATGATCGGCGGGCTGCCCGGTGGTGCCGCAGTGGCTCAGTGGACGGAGTGCTCCTCCAGCGGGAACGTCCCGCCGACGACGTCCTCCGCGAACGCCTTGACCGCGTTGCCCATGACCTCACGCAGGTCGGCGTACTTCTTGACGAACTTCGGCACCCGGCCCGGCGTCAGGCCCAGCATGTCGGTCCACACCAGCACCTGCGCGTCCGTCTCCGGGCCCGCCCCGATGCCCACGGTCGGGATGTGCAGCACCCGCGTCACCTCGGCCGCCAGCTCCGCCGGAACCAGCTCCAGCACCACCGCGAACGCCCCGGCGTCCTGCACGGCCTTGGCGTCGCGCAGCAGCTGCTGCGCGGCCTCCTCCCCGCGCCCCTGCACGCGGTAGCCCATCGCGTTGACGGACTGCGGGGTCAGCCCGATGTGGGCCATGACCGGGATGCCGGACTCCACCAGCAGCCGGATCTGCTCGTGCGAGCGCTCGCCGCCCTCCAGCTTGACCGCGCCGACCCCGGCCTCCTTCACCAGCCGGGTCGCCGAGCGCAGCGCCTGCACCGGACCCTCCTGGTAGGAGCCGAAGGGCAGGTCGCCGACGATCAGGGAGCGCTGCGTGCCGCGTACGACGGCGGCCGACAGCATGGTCATCTCGTCGAGGGTGACGGGCACGGTGGTCTCGTACCCGAGGTGGCAGTTGCCCGCCGAGTCGCCGACCAGGATCACCGGGATCCCGGCCTCGTCGAAGACGGACGCGGTCATCGCGTCGTAGGCGGTGAGCATGGGCCACTTCTCGCCCCGCTCCTTGGCGAGGGCGATGTCGCGGACGGTGATGCGGCGGGTGCCCTTCCCCCCGTACAGCGCCTTGCTGCCGTCGGAAGGCTTGTTCTGGGCAGCCGAAAGCTGCGTCATGGCAACGGCTCCTTCAGTCATCTCGAGGCGCCCTGACGGCGTCCCCGGATCGACTCCATGGTGGCACCTCGTGCCATTCGGGGCCAGAGGTAACCCCCTGTGAGCCGAGCCGCGTAAGACCTTGGTAAAGAAAATAAGATACGAGACCGTTCCGTATCGAAATGATCGTAGTCTCGGACCCATGACAAGTCCCGTCCCTGCCCCCCGAATACCGGAAGCAGTGCACCGGCGCCGCTGGGCGATCCTCGGCGTCCTGATGCTGAGCCTGCTCATCGTGGTGCTCGACAACTCGATCCTGAACGTCGCCATCAAGACCATCGCCACCCCCGCGCCGACCGGTCTCGGCGCGACCCAGAGCGAGATCGAGTGGGCGATCAACGCCTACACCCTCGTCTTCGCCGGCCTGCTGTTCACCGCCGGACTCGTCGGCGACCGGCTCGGCCGCAAGAAGGTGCTGCTCGGCGGCATCGCCGTGTTCGGCATCGGCTCCGCGCTCGCCGCCGAGTCCGGCTCGCCGGCCCAGCTGATCGCCTACCGCGCGCTGATGGCCCTCGGTGCCGCCTTCGTCATGCCCGCCACCCTCGCCGTCCTCATGAACGTCTTCGAGCGCGAGGAGCAGCCCAAGGCCATCGGCATCTGGGCCGGCGGCGTCGGCCTCGCCATCGCCATCGGCCCGATCACCGGCGGCGCGCTCCTGGACCACTTCTGGTGGGGCTCGGTCTTCTTCATCAACGTGCCCATCGTGATCCTCGCGCTGGTCCTGATGGTCTGGCTGGTGCCCGACTCCCGCGACCCGCGCCCCGGCCGCCTCGACCCGGTCGGCGTGGTCCTGTCCGTGGTCGGCCTGGTGCTGCTGGTCTACGGCATCATCAAGGGCGGCGAGCTGGCCGACTTCACCGACGCCAAGGTGCTGGCCACCATCCTCGCCGGGCTCGCCGTGCTGGCCGGCTTCATCGTCTTCGAGAAGCGCAGCGACCACCCGTCGCTGGACGTCACCTACTTCCGGAACAAGGTCTTCTCGGCCGCCATGAGCGCCATCGCGCTGGTCTTCTTCGCGCTGATGGGTGTCACGTTCTTCAGCGTCTTCTACACGCAGAGCGTGCGCGGCTACACGCCGCTGCAGTCCGGTCTGCTGATGCTGCCGCTGGCCGCGGCCCAGATGATCTTCGCGCCGCGCGCCCGGCTGGTCGTCGACCGGTTCGGCAACAAGGCCACCACCACCGCCGGCCTGCTGCTGATCGCGGCGACCCTGGCCGTCTTCGCCACCTTCGACGCGGACACCCCGATCTGGCTGATGGAGGTCGTCTTCTTCCTCATGGGCGCCGGCATGGCCCACATCATGACGCCGACCTCCGTCGTCATCATGCAGGCCCTGCCCCGTGAGAAGGCCGGCTCCGCCTCCGCGCTCAGCAACACCTTCCGCCAGGTCGGCGGCGCCCTCGGCATCGCCGTCCTCGGCTCGGTGCTCGCCGCCTCCTACCGCGACGGCATCGAGGACAAGCTCGGCGTGCTGCCGCCGGGCCTGCGCGACACCGCCGCCGAGTCCGTCGAGGCCACCCTCGGCATCGCCGAGAAGCTCGGCCCGCGGGGCGAGGCCCTGGTCGGGCCGGCCGACGACGCCTTCCTGCACGCCATGCACCTCACCGCCCTGTGCGGTACGGGCGTCGCGCTGATCGGTGCCGTGGTGACCGCCCTGTTCCTGCCGGGCAGGCCGCCGGCCGGTCAGCACGAAGACGCCGAACCGGAGTTGGTGGCCGCCGCGGAATGACCGGACCCGCCCCGGCGGGCGGGTCCACGGGGGAAGGAGGGTGCTGCGGGACAATTCCCGCAGCACAGTGAGAGGACGGAACGACGTGACCCTTGCCGACAGCCGGCCACGGCCGGACGGACCCGCCCGGGGCCGGCCGCGCAGCGAGGCCGTGGAACGGGCCATCCTGGAAGGCGTGATGAAGCTCCTGGAGGAGGGCGTGCCCCTCGCCGAGCTGTCCATCGAGCGGGTCGCCCGCACGGCCGGGGTCGGCAAGGCCACCATCTACCGCCGCTGGAGCGGCAAGGAGGAACTGTTCGTCGACGTCGTACGCGCCGCCGAGCCCCCCGAGCCGGAACTCCCCGGCACCTCCCTGCGCGACGACCTGGTCGTGCTGCTGGAGTCGCTGCGCCAGCGCGGCCTGATGAGCCGCTCCTCGGCGATCCTGCACAACGTGTACGCCCAGATGAAGTCCGCCCCCCGGGTGTGGGCGGCCTACCACGCGAGCGTCATAGCGCCCCGGCGTGTCGTCGCCCTGGAAGTGCTGCGCCGGGCGCAGGAGAACGGCGAGATCCGGGCGGACGTCGACCTGGAGCTGGCCAACGACATGTTCGTCGGCCCCATGCTCGTCCGCTCCGTCATGCGCCCCGACGCCGACCTGCCCGAGGGCCTGGCGGAGCAGATCGTCGACACGGTCCTGGAGGGCCTACGACCCGTCAGGTCGACAGCCTCGTAGCACTCGTGTGCGCGTTTCGTCACAGACCGGGCCGTCCGCCGGAGAACCGGAACTCGCGGCACCGGCTCGTTCGTCCTCGTCTTCCGTACGGCCGTCATGGGACGGCGGGAACGAGCCGATCATCCCCTAGGGTCGTCAGGAGCACGGGGGCGAACGGTGTGCACGGCAGGCAGTGAGGCAGACGGTATGGCGCAGCAGGCGTACATGACGGAGACGGCGGGCGACGGCTCGGGGCCCGAGCGGCCGGGATCCCGGCTTCGGCGCCTCACGCACCGCCTGTTCTCCGGCTGGCGGAACGATCCGCGGATCTGGCGGCGCGGCCTCGTCCTCGCCGGACTGGCCCTGCTGCTCGCCCTGGTGATGCTGGTGCACGCTCACATCCCCAACCGGGTGGGCAATCTCGGCTCACTCACCGAGACGTTTCTGCCCTGGCTGGGCCTGGCCGTCCCGGTGCTCCTGGTGCTCGGCCTGATCCGCAGGTCGGCGACCGCGCTGATCGCGCTCGTCCTGCCGGCGGTCGTCTGGCTGAACCTCTTCGGCGGCCTGCTCACCGACAAGGCGGGCGGCGGCGGCGACCTGATGGTGGCCACCCACAACGTCAACGCCGACAACCCCGACCCGGCCGCGACCGCCACCGACGTGGCCGCCTCCGGCGCCGACGTACTGGCCCTGGAGGAGCTGCCCGCCTCCGCCGTACCCGTCTACGAGAAGGCGCTCGCGCCGACGTACAAGTACCACGCGGTGGCCGGCACGGTCGGCCTGTGGAGCAAGTACCCGATGACCGGGGTGGACGCCGTCGACATCAAGCTGGGCTGGACGCGGGCGATGCGGGCCACCGTCGCCACGCCCCGCGGCCCGGTCGCGGTGTACGTCGCCCACCTGCCCTCGGTGCGGGTGAAGATGGAGGCCGGGTTCACCGCCCGGCAGCGGGACAAGAGCGCCGACGCGCTCGGTGAGGCGATCGCCGACGAGCCCCTGAAGCGGGTCGTGCTGCTCGGCGACCTCAACGGCACGATGAACGACCGCTCGCTCAACGCCGTCACCTCCCAGCTGCGCTCCACGCAGGGCGCGGCGGGCAGCGGCTTCGGGTTCAGCTGGCCGGCGTCGTTCCCGATGGCGCGCATCGACCAGATCATGGTCCGGGGCGCCGAGCCGGAGAGCAGCTGGACGCTGCCGCGCACGAACAGCGACCACCTGCCGGTGGCGGCCCGTGTGAAGCTCGACACAGCCTCGTAGGCCGCTGGAATTTCGGACCGGAACGGGTTTGTTCCGTACGGGAACATACTGCGAGACTCGAACCGTACGGCACTCCGCTCTGAAAGGTCCTTCATGCCCCTCGCCCTGCTCGCCCTCGCCGTGGGGGCCTTCGGCATCGGCACGACCGAGTTCGTGATGATGGGGCTGCTCCCCGAGGTCGCGGACGACCTGCACATCTCGATCCCCACCGCCGGGCACCTGGTCTCGGCGTACGCGCTGGGCGTCGTCATCGGCGCCCCGCTGCTGGCCGCGCTGACCGCGCGCATGTCCCGCCGGACCGTGCTCATCTCCCTGATGGCCCTGTTCGTGGCGGGCAACACCCTCTCGGCGTTCGCCCCCGGCAACGGCTCCCTGCTGGCCGCCCGCTTCCTGAGCGGCCTGCCGCACGGCGCCTTCTTCGGCGTCGGCGCGGTCGTCGCCACCGCGATGGTCCCGCCGGAGCGCAAGGCGCGCTCGGTGTCCCTGATGTTCCTCGGCCTGACCGTCGCCAACATCGCCGGCGTCCCCGCCGCCACCCTCATGGGCCAGCACCTCGGCTGGCGGGCGACGTTCCTCGCGGTCGGCGCGATCGGCCTGGCCGCGATCGCCTCCCTCGCCCTGCTCGTCCCGCACGACCGCGAGCACGCGGCCGCGTCGACGGGCCTGCGCGGCGAACTGGCCGCCCTGCGGTCCCTGCCGGTCTGGCTGGCTCTCGGTACGACGGTGGCCGGCTTCGGCGCGCTCTTCGCGGCCTACAGCTACATCACCCCGATGCTCACGGACACCGCCGGCTACGCCGAGACGAACGTGACCCTGCTGCTGGCCCTCTTCGGCGTCGGCGCCACGGCCGGCAACCTGCTGGGCGGCCGGCTCGCGGACCACTCGCTGCGCGGCACCCTGTTCGGCGGCCTGGTCTCGCTGGGCGTCGTACTGCTGCTGTTCCCCCTGCTGATGCGGGCGGAGTGGAGCGCCGCCCTCGCGGTGACCCTGCTCGGCACGGCGGCGTTCATCACCGGCTCCCCGCTCCAGCTGATGGTGATGGAGAAGGCCGCCGCGGCCCCCTCCCTCGCCTCCTCCGCCAACCAGGCGGCCTTCAACCTGGCCAACGCCGGCGGCGCCTGGATCGGCGGCCTCGCCCTGGCGGCCGGCTTCGGTACGACCTCCCCGGCCCTCGCGGGCGCGGTCCTGGCGGTGCTGGGCCTGGGCGTGGCCGGCGTGGCGTACGCGGTGGACCGCCGCCGGGAGGCTCCGTCGGCGGGCCGCGTGGTCACCTCCCACGTGCCGGACGGGGCGGGCGCGTTGCACCGGTGACCCGCGCCGGGCGCCGTGGCTACTTCGGGTCCTTCTTGAACGTCGAGGTCGACCAGGCGTAGCCGAGCGCCGTCAGGGCCAGGCACCAGGCCACCGCCAGCCAGCCGTCGGCGCCGATCCGGGTGCCGAGCAGGAGACCGCGCAGGGTCTCGATGGCCGGGGTGAACGGCTGGTACTCGGCGATCGGCCGGAACCAGCCGGGCAGGGCGCGCAGCGGGACGAAGGCGCTGGACAGGAGCGGCAGCAGGATCAGCGGCATGGCGTTGTTGCTCGCCGCCTCGGCGTTCGGGCTGACCAGGCCCATGCCGACCGCGATCCAGGTGAGCGCGGTGGCGAAGAGCACCAGCAGTCCGAACGCCGCCAGCCATTCCAGGGCGGTGGCATCGGTGGAGCGGAAGCCGATCGCCACGGCGACGGCGCCCACGAGGACCACGCTGACGACCGACTGCAGCACGCTGCCGACGACGTGCCCGACGATCACCGAACCGCGGTGGATCGCCATCGTGCGGAAGCGGGCGATGATGCCCTCGGCCATGTCGGTCGAGACGGAGACCGCGGTGCCGATCGTGGTGCTGCCGATGGTCATCAGCAGCAGGCCCGGGACGATGTAGGCGACGTAGCCGGCGCGGTCCGGGGCGCCGCCGATGCCCGCGCTCATGGTGTCGCCGAAGACGTAGACGAAGAGCAGCAGCAGCATGACCGGGGTCAGCAGCAGGTTCAGCGTGAGCGACGGGTAGCGCCGGGCGTGCAGCAGGTTGCGGCGCAGCATGGTGACCGAGTCCCGTACGGCCAGGGAGAGCCGGGCCGGGCGGGCGGGGGCCGGGGGAGTGCTCATCGGACGGTCTCCTCGGGGTCGTACGGCTGGTTCGGCTGGTGGGGGACGTTCGCGCCGCCGGTCAGCGCGAAGAAGACGTCGTCGAGGTCGGGGGTGTGCACCGTCAGCCCGTCCGCCTCGACGCCGGCCGAGTCCAGCCGGTCGAGGAGGGAGCGCAGCTCGCGCTGGCTGCCGTCGCCCGGGATGCGCAGGGCGAGGGACTCGTCGTCCCGGGAGGCCTCGCGCAGCGCGGCGGCGGCGCTCCGGTAGGCGGCCGGGTCGGTGAAGCGGAGCCGGACGTGCCCGCCGGGCACGATCCGCTTCAGCTCCTCGGCGGTGCCCTCCGCGGCGATCCTGCCGTCGTGCAGCACGGCGATGCGGTCGGCGAGTTCGTCGGCCTCCTCCAGGTACTGCGTGGTGAGGAAGACGGTGACGCCGTCGGCGACCAGCTCGCGGACGATCTGCCACATGGTGTGCCGGCTGCGGGGGTCGAGGCCGGTGGTCGGCTCGTCGAGGAAGATGATCCGCGGGCCCCCGACCAGGGTCATGGCGATGTCCAGGCGGCGCTTCATGCCGCCGGAGTAGGTGGAGGCGGGCTTCCGTGCGGCCTCGGTGAGCTCGAAGCGCTCCAGCAGCTCGGCGGTGACCCGCCGGCGCCCGCCCTTGGGCAGGTGGTGCAGGTCCGCCATGAGGAGCATGTTCTCCTCGCCGGTGATCAGGCCGTCGACGGCGGAGAACTGTCCGGTGACCCCGATCGCGGCGCGCACCGCCTGCGGTTCGGTGGCGAGGTCGTGGCCGCCCACCCGGATCTCACCGGAGGCGGGGTCGGGGGAGACGAGCGTGGAGAGGATCTTGACGGCGGTGGTCTTGCCGGCCCCGTTCGGGCCGAGCAGGGCGAAGACCGTGCCGTGCGGTACGGCCAGGTCGACGCCGTCGAGGACGGTCCTGTCGCCGTAGGACTTGCGCAGCCCGGTCGCCGCGATGGCCAGGTCGGTCATGGGGAGTGCTCCTGTTCAGAGGCTGCGGGCGGTGATGTCGCCGTGGGAGGTGGTGGCGCGGATGTCGAGTGCGGCGGCGCCGTCGTTCCGCAGGGCGTTGCTGATCCGGCCGTGGCCGGTGCCGGCGTCCAGGGCGGCGGAGACCCCGCGGGCCGCGCCGACCGAGATGTCGCCGGACTGGGTGCGCAGGACGACCGTGCCGGGGCCGGCCTCGGCGATGCGGATGTCGCCCCGTGCGGTGCTGATCTCCGCCGAGCCGCCCAGCCGGCCGACCTCGACGTCACCGTCGACCGCGGTGAGGCGGACGCTCGCGGCCTCGTCGAGCTTGATGCGGCGGTAGGCGCCGTCGAAGGCGACGTCGCCGAGACGGCCGACACCGCGCAGCTCGCAGGCGGACGCCTTGGCCTCGACCCGGGAGCCGGCGGGCAGCTGGACGGTCACCTCGACGGAACCGGAGGAGCCGAACAGCTGGTTCTGCGCCGCCGGGGCCGCGATCCGCAGGACGCCGTCGCCGTACGCGACCTCGATCCGCTCCGCCGCCGTCACGTCGCGGCTCTTGGAGGCGTCCGCGGGCAGGACCTCGACCGTGGTGTCGGCCCGGTCGGCGGCGATGAACTGGACGCGTCCCGCGGGGATGTCGAGGACGGCGGAGACGGGGGCGGGGGTGGTGAACTTCTGCATCGTGCGCTCCTTGGCTTGCTGTTTCTGATGTTGGAAACGCTACGTTGCATTCAAGGATGCGACAACAAGCTTGTTGCATTCGATGATGATTAGTGCAGGTCAGAGCAGGGAAATCGTTGCAACGGTCCTGAAGGTAACGCAACAACCCTCACCCCTGTCGTTGCAATGGAATGAGCGTGAACGCTAAGCTGGCGGTGTCGCACACCCGATGAAGGAGGCCGTGATGCCGGGAGGCAGGCTCACCCAGCAGGAACGTCAGCAGATCGCGCTGGGACTGGCCGACGGCCTCGCCTACGCGGAGATCGCCAGACGGCTCGACCGTCCGACCTCGACCGTCACGCGCGAGGTCATGCGCAACGGAGGCCCCACCGCCTACCGCGCCGACCTCGCCCACCGTGCCACCGAACGCCGTGCCCACCGGCGCCGGCAGGCCGCACCCCGCGGGGCGGAGGCGCCCCCGCAGGGCTACGGCCGCGATCCCGAGGCCGTGCGCGCGTACCAGGAGACGCTCACCACGGTCTTCATGCAGTCGGGCACGCCCCACATGATGGCGCGGGTGATGGCCTGCCTGACCATCAGTGACGCGGGCAGCCTCACCGCGTCCGAACTCGTCCAGCGCCTCCAGGTCAGCCCGGCGTCCGTCTCCAAGGCCATCGCGTTCCTCGAAGGCCAGGACCTGGTCCGCCGGGAACGCGACGAACGCCGCCGTGAGCGCTACGTCGTCGACGACGAGGTCATGTACCAGGCGATGATGGCCAGCGTCCGGTCTACCGCCCAGGTCGCCGAGACCGCACGGCAGGGCGTCGGTGTCCTCGGCCCCGGCAGCCCGGCGGGCGCCCGCCTGGAGAACACCGCCCGCTTCCTGGACTTCGTCGCCGAGAGCCTCGCCCGCGCGGCGGAGCAGGCGCGCGAGATCCTGCACACGAAACCCGGGACGCGCGCGGACGGCCCCGCCGCGTCCCGGTGACGCGGAAGGGGGGGGGGGGGGCGGGAGGCCCCCGCCCCCGCCCCCACGGGGCGGGGCGGGGGCGG